>RFHH01000214.1 GCA_003696075.1 Acidobacteriota bacterium | reverse complement strand
GGCCCGGCTCGTGGCGGAGGCGCACAACAAGAAGACGCCGGCCGAGTGCCGAGGCCGTTCGGCGCCGCGGGCGGCGGCCTCGGACGATACCACGACCCCGGACGCTCTCCTTGAGCTTCCCCGGCTGCCCCCGCTCAGTCGAGATGAAGCTGGCGCCGGATCTCCGAGAAATCGTAGGGCGGAGAGCTCAGCTGCTGCTCGGACCACTCCATCTCCTTGAGCAGGACATCGAGTTTCCTCCGCCCGGTTTTCGTGCGGGACGCTTCGCGGGGCGTCTTCCCGTCCAGCGCGGGAAGCGGCAGGTCGATCCACTTCGCGTAGTGCCGCCGCTTGAGCTCGAGCGCCTGCTCGTCCGCGTCCGGTGGCGGGGTCCCCGCCGGTGCCGCACCTCCCCGGCCCTGCCGCCCGAAAAGGCTCGCGATCGGGTCGGCGTGCTCCCGCGCGCGGTGCCGCACGAGCGATCCGCACGCCTCCTCGATCCGGCGGCGCAGCGCGTCGGCCCGCGCGACCGAGTTCGTCTCGACCGCCATGCGCGATCCTTCGATCCGAACGACGCCGAGCAAGAGGCGATCCTCGTCTCCCGCCGCGTTCGTCTTGCCGGTGGGCCCGAGGAACGTCCAGCCGTCCTTCCGGTCCGGGTCGCTTGGCGGCTCGACGTCGGGCAGCGCTTCGAGCCGCCTTTCGACCTCGCGCTGGGCGCCGCGTGCGATGTCGAAGTGGTCGGTGGTGAACAGCAGCGGGTCTCCGTCCCTGTTCGTCAGTGCCGGCCGGTTGCGCTGTCGTGTCTCTTGGCGGATCGCAGCACGATTCCACGCGCGGATCAGATAGCGGGTGAAGTCCTCGTCCCGCAGGCACTCGACGGGTACCGGCTTCCTGCGGCGGAGGCGCTTCAGGGCGCGCTCGACGATCCCGGCGGCTTCCCGCGGTGGAAGCACAGTCCCATACAGGCCGCACACGACCGACAGCCCGCGATAGTCCACGACCCGGCAAAGCATCGCATCGCGCCGGAACAGCTTGCGCGCGCCGTCTGGCTCGACAATCGTGCGCCGCTCGCCGCTCAGCAGGTCTTCGAGCACGAAGCCGCACCCGGGGTCGATCTCGACGACCTCCCACACGCTGAACCAGGCACGTTGCTGCGCGGCGGCCCATTCGCGCAACGGGGCGGCCAGCCGGCCGGCGAACCGGTCGGCGACCGTCCGGCCGTCGAAAAGCGCGTCGTAGATGAGCCACGTGTACGCGGTCCCCGGGGCCCGTTCCGGGGTTGTGGCGAGCTTGAAGATCCTCTCGATCGCCTTCGGACCGAGTTCCTGGTCCATGTACTCGAACAGTGCGCGGAGGATATCGGTATCGAGCCCGCGGTACCTCTGGATCCGGGCTTGGTGCCGCTGCGCCTCCTGGCAGCGCGGCTGATGGCATTTCTCGAACTTGCGACCGCTGCCACACGGGCACGGGTCGTTTCGCCCGACACCACGATACGGGTCATCGTCCGCGGAGGTCTTCGCCGGGACATCCTCGAACTCGTCGTAAGCATGGTAGGGCACGGTGAAGCGGATGCGGACCCCTTTGGTGTCCCTGATCGACACCGAGACCGGCTCGGTCGCCCGCTTGTCGAACACCGATCCGTGGCGGAGGACGAACGTGGAGAGGCCGAGGGCGCAGCGCCAGAGGATCTCCGCTTCGCGTGCGTCCGGCGGGTTCGGCATCGCATCCCGACCGATGCTGCGGATGACCGGGCAGAGATCCTCGTGGGCCGGTTGCCAGCCGTGCTCTTCGATCTCCCGCCGCATCGTGGGGGGCAGCGCATGGATCGGCTGCAGCTCGAACGATAGCCAGGGCGTGCCGAAGTCGATCATGCCGTCCGGCCGCCGCGGGCGCTCATCTGCCTGCGCGAAGGTTTCCAGAGCTTCCCACGAGGGGAAGAGCAGAAAACCGGGGGCGGAATGGCCACGGCCGACGATCGACAAGCAAGCTCCCTCGATGTCGAGCGCAGGCAGGTCGACGCGCACCACCTGCTCCGGTCTCGCGACCTTCCACGGGCTCGCCGCGCGGAACATCTGCGCCGCCCGGAACAGGTGTTCGACCGTCTCCGGCGAAACGCCGCCCTCGAGGTAGCTTTGGTCGGGCATTTCCGGCGTGAGCCGCTCGTTCAGATCGGCGAGGAGTTCGTCGAGTTCGGGCGAGGGGGCGACGACGATCTCGACACCGCTCCCGGCGATGGCTCGCACTTCGCGGGCGATCCGATCGGTTTCGACCCGGATGCGGTCCGGCAGCCGGCGTTTAGCAGAGGAGGGAAGGTCGGCGATCAGTTGCCGCAGGCCGGCCGCGACCGCTCCCTCGGCCTGGTCCGGGGGGAGGAGGTCGTGGTAGAGGATCTTCCCCGAGGGAAGCTCGAGCCAGAACACGACCCAGGGATGCCACGGCGGATCGCGATTCGTGATCAGAACGGGCGATTCGCGGTGCCCGCCGACCCATTCCACCTCGCGCCCGCGACGCTTCGCCCGGCCGCCGGAGATGCCGCGCAAACCGCGTCTTTTTCTCGCCATCCCGCTCACCCGCGCCCCGGCATCGCCGTCACGCTCACCCCGGCGAAGCATAGCGCGACTTTCCGGCGGCCGGGAGTCGCGAGCGCCCCCAGCGCGTTTCCCCGGGGATTCGACCCCGAAAGCGGCTCGAATCAGCGAGCCGTGCAGCCGGGACTCTCGGCTCTCGCCGAGCCGTCCGGCGCCGCGCTCGTGCTTCGGCGGCAGGCTCCCGGCGAGCGCTCCCCGCGGCTCTCCTTCAGCCGGGCGATCCGCTCCCGCTACTGCCCGAAACGGGCGGCTGCACGCGGATGCGATCCGCGGCCGGGGCAGACGATCCGGTCCGGGCGCTGCAGCGGGTCGAGGCCGAGTACGGTCTCGGAGCCGGAAGTCCTTCCTGTCTCGCCGCGGATCGGGAGCCCGCGAACAGGAGCGTCATGGTACTCCCGGAACCGGCGGCAAGGGCGCCGTTGGCCTGGCGCGTGTCCCGGTTGCGGGAAACGCGGCCCCGAGCGTCCGGCGTCCGGCAGGCAACGACCGGCGCCATCCGGATGTCATCGCGAGGCCGGCAGCACGATCAGGAACCGGGTTCCCTCGCCGGCGACCGACCGCACCTCGATCGAGCCGCCGTGGGTCTCGACGATGCGCTTGACGATCGCGAGGCCGAGCCCGGTGCCGCGACCGCCCGTGTAGAACGGCTCGAAGACGTGCGGCAGGTGTTCCTCGGGGATGCCGGCTCCGTCGTCGGCGACGACGAAGCGGACGCGCGGCGGGGCCTCGGAAGCGGAATCGCCGGGCGGTTGGGCCCCGGGCGGTTCCCGCGCGTCGAGGGCCGCCTCGAGCCGGATCGAACGCGCGCCCCGGGCGTGCTTGCGTGCGTTCTCGAGCAGATTGACGAAGACCTGCAGCATGCGGTTCCGGTCGGCGAGGACGGGCGGAACGCCGTCCGCAACGTCGATCGCGATCGCCGGTCCGTCCTCGCCGTGCTCGTCGCGGAAGGCGGCGAGCGCCTGCTCGAGCAGCCAGCGCGGCGGGGTCGGCTCCCGGCGCAGCTCCTGCGGGCGCGCGAACTCGAGCAGGTCGTTCATCAGCACGGTCATCCGCTTCGCCTCCCGCTCGAGCACCCCGAGCTGCTCGGCCGCGTCGGCGTCGCCGCGCAGCCGCTCGCGCAGCATGTAGGTGGCGGCCTGCATGGCGAAGATCGGGTGCCGCACCTCGTGCGCGACGGCGGCGACGAGCCGGCCGTAGGCCGCCATCCGCTCGGCGTCGCGCAGGGCGGCGATCCCCTCGGCGACGCGCCGCTCCAGCGTCCGGTTGCTCTCCTCGAGCGAGCGGCGGGCGCGCTCGAGGTCCTGCGTGCGCTCCGCGACGAGTGCGGCGAGGCGCCGCTCCGAGGCGCGGATGCGGCCGACGCGGGCCCGGTACGCGCCGGCCGCCGCGCCGCCCGCCGCCAGCAGGCACAAGCCGAAGAACCACCACGTCTGATAGAAGTGCGGCGCGAGATCGACGGCGACGGCCGCCGGCTCGGCACTCCACACGCCATAGGCGTTGGCCGCCAGCACCTCGAACGTGTGCCGGCCGGGAGGGACGTTCGTGTAGTGCGCGACGCGGCTCGATCCGGCCTCGATCCAGTCGGAATCGACGCCGGAGAGCCGGTAGCGGAACCGCACGCGCTCCGGCAGCACGAGGACCGGAACCGTGTAATGGAACTCGAGCCTCCCGCGCCCGGGTGGAAAGCGCAGCGGATCGCCCCCGGCGAGCGACACCGGCACCGTCCGCCCCCCCGCGCGGACCGTTTCGATCCGCACCGGAGGCGGCGCCGTGGACGAGGGGAGACGGCGCGGGTCGATCATCGCGATGCCCTTGGTCGTCGCGAACCACAGCCGCCCATCCCGCCCCTTCCAGGCGGCGGGCTGCTGGCCGCCGTTGCACTCGCGGCTCGGCATGCCGTTCTGTTCGGTGTAGATGCGCGGCGTAACGCTCGCCCGCGTGCCGGCGGCGACCGCCTCGAGGTCGGCGATCGCCACGCTGTAGATCCCCTTGTTGCTGCTGATCCAGAGCCGTCCTTCTTCCTCGAGGATCGCGTAGGCGACATCGTCCGGCAGCCCCTGGCGCCGGGTCAGCACGGCCAGCTCACCGTC
>RFHH01000213.1 GCA_003696075.1 Acidobacteriota bacterium | reverse complement strand
GCCCTCCGGTGGCTGGTGATCGGCCTGCTGGGCGACCCCCGGGAAGCGGCGCGCCGGGCCGCGGCTCGCGAAGACCTCGATGCGGCGGCTGCGGAGGCGGTGATCCGCAGCGTCCGATGCGCGATCTCGTCGCCGCTCGTGGGGGCCGCACGCCGCGCCCCGGAGGCGTGGGCGGAGCTTCCCCTCGCCTGGAGCGGCTCCTGGGACGATCTCCCGCGCCGCGCCCGCGAAGCGCTGGAGGCGAAGCTCGCGAAGGAGAACCGCCCCTCGCCCGAGGATCCGATCCCGGTGGAGGGCGTGGCCGACCTCGTCTACCGCGAAGGGGACGGCTGGCGGATCGTCGACTACAAGACCGATGCCTGGTCGGACGGCGAGGAGCTCGATCGCCTCGAGGCGCGCTATGCGCCCCAGCTCGAGTTGTACGACGCCGCGTTGCTCGCGCGGTTCGGCGCGCCGGTGAGCGCGCATCTTCTGTTCGTCGCCGGCGAGCGGCCGGTCGCCCGCCGGGTGGTTTGACGCCCCTCCCGGAGGTCGAGGCGAGGGAGCGCCCGGCATCGCGGCCGCGAGCGGGAGCGGCGCCGAACGGCGGCCGCGTGCCGGCCGGCGGCCCGCCGGAAACCGGTCAGCGGATCTGGTGGACGACGAGCCGGTTGGTGACGCCGAGCGGTTCGTCCGGAGAGCCGCCCAGGATGACGACCAGCTCCCCCCGCCGCGCCTCGCCCCGCCGCTTGAGGTCGGCGTTGACCGCCCGAATGGCGGCGCTGAACGTTCGCTGCATCCGGAGCGGGCGCGGTACGACCCCCCGGTAGAGCGTCATCCTCCCGAGCGCCTCCCGGTTCGGGGTGTAGCCGTACACCGGAAGGGAGGGGGCGAAGCGGGCGACCTGGCGCGCGGTGGCGCCGCTCCGCGTCAGCGCGACGATCGCCCGGGCGCCGACGTCGAACGCGATCCACGTGGCCGCCTCGGCGATCCCCTCCGAGACGGGTACGGGCCCCGGAGCCCTCCGGCGGCGCGGCAACTTGAACAACCGGCGCTCCGCCGCCTCGATGATCCGCTTCATCATGCGGACGGCTTCCACGGGGTGATGCCCCGTGGCCGTCTCCGCCGACAGCATCAGCGCCCACGATCCGTCCCACACGGCGTTCGCGACGTCCGACGCCTCGGCGCGGGTGGGGCGCGTGGCGTAGCGCATCGACTCGAGCATCTGGGTGGCGGTGATCACCGGCTTTCCCGAGGCGGTCGCCGCCTCGATGATGCGCTTCTGCTCGACCGGAACGCGTTCCGGGGGCAGGGCGACCCCCAGATCGCCGCGCGCGACCATGACGCCGTCGGCCGCGGCGAGGATCTCGTCCAGGTTGTCGAGGGCCTGCGGCGTTTCGATCTTGGCGACGATCAGCGCCTCGCTCCCGCGGCGCCGGAGCAGCCGCCGCGCCAGCGCCACGTCCTCTCCCGTGCGGACGAACGACAGGGCGACGGCGTCGACGCCCAGCTCGACGGCGAGGGTCAGATCCCGGCGGTCCTTGGCCGTGAGGGCCGGCCCGTGCGGCTTGGCCTGGGGCAGGTGGAAGCCGGTCCGCGGTGAGATCTCCGTCCCCTCGATCACCGTGCAGTAGACGCGCTCCCCCCTCACTCGCCGGACCTTCAGGCGCACCGCGCCGTCGCCGACCAGGATCTCGTGTCCCGGTTCCGCCTCGCGGGGAAGATGCGGGTAGTCGACGGGGAGGACGCCGCGCTCCGGGTCGGCCGCCGCGGGGCGGACGGTCAGCACCAGCGGCATTCCGCGCCGGATCGGCACCGCCTGTCCGAAGTCGCCGAACCTCACCTTCGGGCCCTGGAGGTCGGCCATGAGGCCGACGATCCGCCCGAGGGACCGCCCCGCGGCCCGCACCGCGCGCGCCGCCCGCCTGTGGAACGACGCATCGCCGTGACTCATATTCAGCCGCGCGACGTCCATCCCCGCCGCGACCATCAGCCGGAGCCGTGCCGGGGAGATCGTCGCGGGGCCGATGGTGGCGACGATGCGGGTGAGACGGTGATCGGCGGGCAACGCCATCCTCCCGGGCCCTGGACCGGCAACGGCGTTGCGAGAGTCTACCGCGGCCCGCGCCGGGAGCGGAGCGGTCCCGGTCGAGGAGGCCGCTGATGGCCGCCGGGCTCGAAGCGCCCCCGCAAGCCACGGCGGGCTCGGGGGTCATCGCCGGCCTGACGCTCACCGACCGCCTTGCGCGGGGTGGTTTCGCCGAGGTGTGGCGGGCGGAGCAGGTGTCCCTCGGCCGCACGGTCGCGGTGAAGATCCTGCGGCGCGAGCTGCTCGGCCAGCCCGAGATGGTGCGGCTGTTCGAGCGCGAGGCCCGGGTGCTCGCCCGGCTGAACCATCCCAACGTGGTCCAGGTGATCGATCGCGGATCCTCTCCGCTCGGTCCCTACTTCGTGATGGAGTACGTCGAGGGGGAGACGCTGCAGAGCCTCCTGTCCCGCGGCAGCCTGAGCCGCGATCGCGCGCTGGCGATCCTCCTCGAGGCCGCTCGCGGTCTCGCCTACGCCCACCTGAACGGCGTCGTTCACCGCGATGTCAAG
>RFHH01000212.1 GCA_003696075.1 Acidobacteriota bacterium | reverse complement strand
TCTGGCAGGTGCGGGGTGCCGGTGCGGGGGAGCTGGTGCGCCGGCTCGTGCGGGCGTCGCCCGGATGGGTCGCCGCCGCCGGCCTGCTGACGGCGATCCGGCTCGGCATCTTCTCGGCGCGACTGTGGTGGATCAGCCGCCGGCTCCACCCCGAGTGCCGTTTCCGCCCCTACCCGGGAATCGTGGCCGGCTCGCAGCTGCTCGTCCTCGGGTTGCCGGGAATGCGGCCCGCGGCTTCCCTGCTCCGCGCCCAGCTCGCCCGCCGCCGGTTCGGGGGCCGTCTGGCGACCCACCTGGCCGCGAACCTGGCCGATCAGGGAAGCCAAGCGGTCGCGTGGGCCGCGTGTGCGGTGGCCCTCGGCCCCGCGCTCGTTCTCCGCGGCCCGCGGGCGGCGGGACCCGCGCTGTTGTCCGGCCTGGCTGCGAGTCTCGCCGCGCTCGCCGTCGGCTGGGGATGGCTCCGGCACCGCAGGGAGGATCTGGCCCGTTGGTCGCACAGTCCCGCGCCGGGAGGCGGGCGCCTGCGCCGCGCAGCCGGGCTGACCCTGAGGGGGGCCGCCGGGCTCGCCGCCGACCGGAGCGCGCTCGGCGTGGGGCTGGCCGGGGGGGCGGGCTTCGTCCTGGCCGGAGGACTCGCCCAGGCCGCGGCTCTGCGCGCGGTGGGCTTGTCCGCTCCCTGGTGGGTCGCCGTCGCCGCCGTGGTCCTCGGCACGTCCGCCGGCGCCGCGTCCAACGCCCCCGGCGGCGCCGGGGTGGCCGAGGCGACGCAGGCCGCCGTCTTCGCGGCCCTCGGCCTACCCGCCGGCCCGGCGCTGGCCGGGGTGTTCCTCGCCCGGGGGCTTCACTACGCGTCCGTCGCGATCCTCGGAAGCGCTGCGTTGCTGCACGAGGCCCGCCGTGGCGGAGAGGCGGCTCCCGCCTTCCTCCCCCCACCAACCCCCGCCGATCCGCAGGACGGCGACCGCCAGCGCCCGGCGCAGGAGAGCCGCCCGGCCGGCCGGCGGCGAGCCTGAACCCGGCGGCTCGGGGAGAGCGAACAGCTCGAACTCGAACCGGTGGGTCAGCCACGCGGCCGGGGAAAGCCGCGGCGTCTCGACCGCGCCGGGGTCGAACCGTCGTGTCCCCGCCGGCAGGATCCAAACCCCCAGACAACGCCCGCCCGGCGCGTCGACGTCGCGCCAGGCCAGGGCGAGGGCCCTCGTCCCGGGAGGCGGCTCGCCCCACTCGAGGGGCACCGGGCGCCCGGTGGCCACGGCGGCCGCGACCGGTCCGATCCCCCCGGTGGGGTCCGCCCGGAGCGTGAAGCCGGCGGTGGCGCGGGATCGGTCGGCGGCCGAGGCGGCGAGGGCCAGGGCGGCGATGCCCGCGAGGAGCGGCAGGAGAAGGCGGCCTTCCATGGCCGAAAACCTACGAGGAATGCCGGCGGACGGGGAGCCGAATCGCGGGGCCGGACTGGCCGGGTTTCCGCGCTTTCGGCGCCGTTCGGGACCGGCCGCGCCGCGCGACCGCCTTGGTGCCCGCCACCGGCCCCGCTATCCTCCGGATCGATGGCCGACACCGACAGGACGCCCCGCGACGAGTTCGCCGTGCGACGGCGCGTGCGGGAGCTCGTGAGCCGCCTCCTCGGCCGCGCCGTGCTGCTCCCCTCGGAAACGCAGCAACTGGTCAGCGAGCTGCGGCGCCATCGTTCGCTCGCGCTCCGGACGCTCCTGCGCTTCTACGAAACGGACAAGGTGGAGGACGAGATCGCCGCGCTCGATCTCCTGGGGCGGCTGGCTCGCCTCGAAGACATCGGGCTGCTGGCCGACGTCGTCAACGACCCGCGCGCTCCCTCCGCGGCCCGCGTGGCCTGCGCTCTCGTCCTCCTCGGCCGCGATTGCGCCGATTTGATCGAGGCGGGTGACGTCTCGGAGATGGTGCTCAGGTGGCAGGCCCGGCACGTCGCCGAGGAGCCCGCCCTCAGGGGTCCCCTCACCAAGCTGTTCGCGGCGGCGACGCGATCGGAGCGTTCGAGCTGGATCGCGATGCAGGACCGGGCCCTGACCGAGCCCGTTTCGCGGACGGCCGTTTTCGAGATGCTCCTCGAGGTCGAGAGGGATCCCGAGCTCCGGGCCTACCTGATCGAGGCCCTGGCTCGCTCGCCGCACCCGACGGCCCGGGCGGCCCTCGCGCGGGTCGTGCCCCTGACCGCCGAGGAGGCCGCGCGGTTGGACGACGCCCGCCTCCGCCTCGCCTCCGGCACTCCCGACCTCGCGCCCGCAGGGTGGTCGGCACGGTTCGGCTTCTGCGACGGCGCCGGCACCTTCCCGCTCCGCTTCGATTTCCGCTCCCCCGGTGCGCGGCCGCGGGCGGTGCTCTTCCTGCTCGACACCGAAGGCGGCGTGCGCGAAGCGCTCGGACTGAGCGGCCGCGACGTCCTGCGCTACGACCGCGAAGCGGCCCGCGCCGACGAGGTCCCGGACGTCGCGTCGATGCACCGCCTTCCGCTCGACCGGGCCCTCGGCCTGCTCGCAGCCGCGGAGGAGCGCGGCCGGCTCCGGGGCCGCCGCCCGCCGCGCGACCACGCCGCGGCGCGGCGGCTTCTCGACCCGCTGGCGGATGTCGTCCCCGAGCCACCCTCCCTGGATCGCGACGCCGATCCCGCCCTGGCCGAGCGCAGCGGCGACCTGCTCCGCCACCCCGGATACCGGGGATGGTTCTACGACGCCGGCGATCGGATCCTCGATCCGCTCCGCGAAGAATGGCTCCGCCGCGGACGGCCCGGCGAAGAGCCGCCGGAGGATCTCGTGACGCGGGCGGTTCATGAGCTGGCGCGCGCGGGAGAACCGGCACGCCTCGCCCGCATGCTGCGCCACAACGCCCTCGTCCACGAGGCGGCCGGCGAGGAGGAGTGGGCCGACGTGGCGGGGGCGGCGGCGGCGCGGATCCTCGCGGGAGGATTCGCCGAGCTGCCCCTCGTCCGCCGCATGGCGAGCGAAGGGCTTCATCCGGCGCACCGCTATCTGGCACCGCGCTCCCAGATCCCGCGCCGCGGCGAGATCGCCTGCCTGCTCCTGTCGTCGCGCACGCCGACCCGCGGGCGCGTGCTCGCGGTGGATATCGCCTGGATCTTCTCCCGGGCGCTCGAGGTCTGGTCCTGGCTCCGCCCGGCGCCGGAAAGACCGCATCAGGACGATCTCCAGAATCTCGCCATGGCGGCGGCGCAGGCCTGCGCGCGGTGGGTCCCGCGGTGGCGGGCCGAGGTCCCCGAGCCGCCGGACCCGGACGAGGGTTTCGGGGCATGGCGGGGCGTCCTCGCCGGACTGCTGGTCGAAGTCGCCGAGCGCGAGCGGTTCCCGCGTCCGCCGTCCGATCCGTCGCGCGCGGAGCTGGTCGAATGGCTGATCCGCGCCGCCGAGGAGCTCTTGCTGGGCGTCTGCCTGCGCGGCTGTCCGGAGCGCTGCCCGGACCGACCGCGGAGCGACGGCTCCGGGGCGCTCCGGCGCGGGGAGTTTCCGGCCGGACGGCGCGCCGCGGCGCGGATCCGGAACTGGCCGGGACGCTACCTCCGGCAGCCGGGACCCGGGGAGGAAGCGGCGCTCGAATCCTGGCTTCGCCCGCGCCCGCCGGAGTTCCGGTGCGGCGTGTGCGGAGACCTGCGCCCGGAGACGGCCCGCTCGCGGAGCGCGGTGGCGCCGCGCGACGGGGAGAGTGCTTCGCGTCCGGTCTGCCTTCGCTGCCAGGGTCGATACCGCCGCGACTCCGCCTTCCGGCGCGATGTCGAACGGCGCGTGGGCCCGTTGCGGCCGCGGGACTGACCCGGACGCTCCTCAGGACAAGAGCCGCTCGCGACGCTCGGCGCGGCCGAAGGCGAGCGCCGTCAAGGCCACGGCAGCGAGCAGCATTCCGAGGCGGTTCTGGACGGCCCAAGCGAGCCGCGTCGCGTCGTCGCGATCCGTCCACACGGTGGGGTCGAAGAAGGGCGAAATGCGGAGCCACCCGGCGAGCCATCCCAGGTAGACCGCTCCGAACGCGATCATCGCCCCGGTGATCTCGCTCTTCGCCAGCGCTCCCGCCGCCATGCCGACGACGAGGTAGAAGTAGCCGATCTGGAACGCGCCGTACAGCGCGCCCGCGGGAAAGTCGGTGAACAGAAGGAAGGCGGCCGCCGCCAGCAGCGCCTCGGCCCACAGAATCAGCGGCAAGCCGGCGACGAGCTTCCAGGCGAACAACCGCCAGGCGCCCCCGGGGATCGTGTAGGCGATCTCCAGCGTCCGCCGGTCGATCTCGCCCGCGATCACCCGCACCCCCAGCGCGGCGCCGAACATCCCGAGCGGCAACCCGATCAGCCAGGACAGCGCCTGCGGCGGCCGATAGCCGTTCGGCGGGTTTCCCGCGAGAAGGAACAGCCACATGAGCGCCGGCCAAACGAGCACGAAGGCCGGAACGGGGGGATAGAAGCGGCCCGCGAGCAGCTTGGCCGCCAGGTGGAGCATGCGCAGGGCATCGCGAACAGCAGCCGGCCGGATCATGCGGCCTCCCCTTCCGCGGCGCGGGTCACGAGCAGCAGGTAACCGTCCTGCAGCGTCGCCGGCACGGGCCGTGCCGGCAGGCCCGGCGGCGGCCCGGCGGCGAGGAGCCGGACGCGCGTCCCGCCGCCGGGGAGCGGCAACCGGTCGACGACCCGGCCCGGGAGCTCTTCCCCCGCGCGCTCAGGCGGGAGGTCCACCTCGTAGACCCGGCCGGTGGCGACCCGCGACAGCTCCTCCGGCGCTCCGTCGAACACCAGGCGCCCGGCGGCGAGGACGAGCACGCGCTCGCACGCCACCGCCACGTCCTCCACCACGTGGGTCGAGAAGAGGACGATCCGCCCCTCGGCGAGACGCGCGAGAAGGTTGCGGAAGCGGATGCGCTCCCGCGGGTCGAGCCCCACCGTCGGTTCGTCGACCACGATGACCGGCGGGAGGCGGAGAAGCGTCCGCGCCACGGCCGCCCGCTGGCGCATCCCGCCCGAGTAGCGCCCCAGACGCTCGTCCGCTCGGTCCTCCAACCCCACTTCGCGCAGCAGCCGCTCCACGCGCTTCCGCCGCGCCTCCGGATCCCCGACCCCGTACAGGCGGGCGAACAGGTCGAGGTACTCGCGCGCGGTCATGTCGAGCGGAAGCCCGAAGTCCTGCGGCAGGTAGCCCACGTACCGCGCGAGCTGCCGGCGGATACGCCCGACGTCGACCCCGCCGAGGCGCACGACGCCCCGGCTCGGTTCGAGCATCCCGGCGATCTGGCGGAGGAGAGTCGTCTTCCCCGCTCCGTTCGGCCCCAGAACGCCGATCATTCCTCCCGTCGCCTCGAAGCCAACGTCGCGCAGCGCCACCACCGGCCGGTAGGTCAACCCGAGCCCGAACAGGCGCCGCGCGAGCGAGCGCCACGCGCGGCGGAGGCGCAGCGCGCGGCCCGAGCGCGGATCGGCGTCGATCTCCTGCCTCGCGAGGCGCACCGCCGTCCGCCGCCCGAGCTGCACGACGAGGACCACCGCGCCCACCACCGACAGGAGGACCGCCCGCCGGACGAACTCACCGCTGCCCGGGGAGGCCGTGCCGTCGAGCGCCGGAACGACCCACCACCGCTCCACCGCGACTTCGAACACGATCCACGGAGCGCAGGCGGCGAGGACGGCCTCCGGGCCGCCGGGGAGAGGCCGGCCGAGATCGTCGGCCCGTCCGCGCGCCCGCCGGAACTCCATCAGGCCGCGCGCCGCGAGGCCGGCGGCGGCGAACCCGGCGACGAGCCGCCAGAAACCGGTGCCGAGCGAAAACGCCAAATAGAGCGCGCCGGCCGCCGCCAGCGCCAGCCCCACGAGCGCAGCCCGGGCGTCGCCCGGATGGAACGGCCTGCCGCCGCGCGCGAGAACGCGGCGTGCGAACTCCTCCGGGGCGGCCCAGGCGCGCGCCACCGGCCCGGGACCGCCGTACGTCTTGTGCAGGAATCGAACTTCGAGACGCGGCGGGCCGTTCCTCTCGAGCCGAGGTTCGGGAGGCGGCGGTTTGGGCGCGAGCAGGACCGCCAGGCCGAGCCAGCCCGCTGCGACGAGCGCGGTCGTGATCGCGCGCCACGTCAGCGAGGCGACGAGTCCGCTCCAGGCGAGCGGCACCACCACCACGGCGGTCGCCACCGCCCACGCGATGACGATCCAGGGTCCCAGCCGGCCGAAGAGTTCGTCCAGCCGGCGGAGGAGAACGAAGCCGACGGGAATCACCAGCAGGGTCAGCAGGGTCGAGGTCGCCAGCCCTCCCATCACCACCGTCGCGAACGGAGGCCAGATTTCGTTCTCCCGCCCGGTCGCCAGGGCCAGCGGCCAGAGACCCGCGATGGTGGTCGCCGAGGTCATCAGCACCGGACGGGTGCGCTCCCGGACCGCGGCGAGTGCCGCCGCGCCCGCTCCCCATCGGCCGCCGAGCGCCCTGCGTTGCATGCGGTCGATGAGGAGGATCGCGGGATTGACCGTCAGGCCCAGCAGCGCGAGCGCTCCCACCAGCGCCATCGTGTCGGCCGGCAGACCCGCCACCAGGAGCGCCACGACCGCCCCCACCACCGTGAGCGGGAGTGCGGTGAGGACGAGGAGAGGCAGAACGAGCGATTCGAACGTCACCGCCAGCACCCCGTAGAGGAGCAGAACGACCGGAAGGATCACCTCCCTGAACCAGCGGCGGCTGCGCTCGGGGGCGGGCGGTTCGATCGCGTAGCCCGGCGGGCGCCGCACCGAGGCGACCGCCTCCCGGAGCCTCCGGTCGAGTGCGGCCCGCTCGGGGCCGGTCCGGGGGGC
>RFHH01000211.1 GCA_003696075.1 Acidobacteriota bacterium | reverse complement strand
GGCGGGGACGCTGCCGCGAAAGTGCGAGCGGCGAGGATTCGATCTTCAACGCGCGCCGGGTGGTGAGCGGGACCTGGCGATCGGGCGGACGTCCGACCGGCGCGCGCGTCCCGGATGCGGGAGGTGGGACGAGACGGGCCGCACCCGCGCCCCCTCTGCGCGACACCGCACCATAGGGGAAGCACCTTATGCGAACCGCGCGGGCTGACGAAGCGCGCCGCCCCGAGTCCCGTCGCCTCCCGAGGCCGCGCCTCGACGCGCCGGAGACTCACTCCGGTCCGGGAGCGGCGGCGGCGGCCACGGCCCGGGCCACCGTCTCCAGGTCGTCCTCGTCGAGCGTTCTGGGATCGATCAGGAGCGCTCCCTCGCCGACCCGCGCCACGACCGGGGGATCGTGCCGCCGGAGTCGTCCCGCGAGCCGCTCCTCCGGAACCTCGGGCACGCGCACCGCGACCAGCACGGTCGGAAGATCGAGGTCGGGCGCCGCCCCTCCCCCGACGCGGGACACTCCCTCCCTCAGCTCCACCTCCGCTCCCGGCGCGGCAGCGGCGATCGCCCGAGACAGGCGCCGGGCGG
This sequence comes from Acidobacteriota bacterium, assembly GCA_003696075.1. Classification (NCBI taxonomy): domain Bacteria; kingdom Pseudomonadati; phylum Acidobacteriota; species Acidobacteriota bacterium. The sequence goes on along the minus strand of RFHH01000211.1, from coordinate 4,033 downwards.
CGTCCTCGAGCGCCTCCCGCGGCCGCTCGAGCATCCGGAGCGCCGGCAGCCGGCTGGGCGGATCGGGGGAGAGCCAGGCCCTCAGTGTCGCCGCCAGCGCCGCGAGCGTGAGCTTCCCCGGCCGGAGGGCCCGGGCGAGGGGGTTGGCAGCGCACCGTTCGATCAGTTCCGGATCGCCGACGAGGATCCCCGCCTGCGGGCCGCCGAGCAGCTTGTCGCCGGAGAAGCAGACGATGTCGGCTCCCTCGTCGAGGAGTTCCTCGACCGCCGGCTCGCTCCCTCGCGGCGGAGCGTCCCGGAACAGCCGGCCGCAACCCTGATCCACCACGAGCGGCACGCCATGCTTTCCGGCCAGCCGGGCCAGTTCGCGCACCGGCACCTCCCGGGTGAAGCCGACGATGCGGAAGTTGCTCGGCCAGACCTTGAGGAGGGCGCCCGTTCCGGGGGTGAGCGCCGCTTCGTAGTCGCGGAGATGGGTGCGGTTGGTGGTCCCCACCTCCACCAGCTTCGCTCCGGAGCGCTCGAGGATCTCCGGAATCCGGAAGGAGCCGCCGATCTCCACCAGCTCGCCCCGGCTGACGATCACCTCGGCCCCTCGCGCCAGGGTGTCGAGCGCCAGGAGCACGGCTGCGGCGTTGTTCCCCACGACGAGGCTTCCGCGTTCGGGAAAGATCAGCCGGAGCAGATCCCCGGTGACGCGCCTCCGGCTGCCTCGCCGGCCGGCAGCGGCGTCGTACTCCAGATCGGTGTAGGCCCCGCCCGCCTCGGCCACCGCAGCGAGCGCCTCCGGCGAGAGCGGCACGCGGCCGAGGTTCGTGTGCACGACCACGCCGGTGGCGTTGATGAGGCGGGAAGGGCGCGGCCGGTCGAGTCCCTCGAGCCGGCGCCGGCAGCGCCGGGCAAGCTCCGCCGCCGCGGGGGGCGGCTCCCCTGCGGCGGCCCTCCGACGTGCGCCGGCGATCTCCTCCCTGACCGCCGCCACCAAGGCGCGGCGCGACCACCGGCCGGCCAGCTCGGCGAGCGGCTCCTCGGCGAGGAGCCGGTCGACCGGCGGCAGGCGGCGGCGGGGGTCGGCCGGCATCGTCCCTCCATGGCGCCGCTCCGGACTCCGGAGGGCCCGACGATTCTGACGCGGGGGCGGCCCCTCACCAAGCCGCCCGGGGAGCGGGTGGCGGCGGCCGCTTCGCCGTCCCACGTTTGCTGGGAGGAGCCCGCTGTCCGCGGGCGGGGAGGAAGCGTGTCGGGCGGCATCTTCGAACCGACGGAGGTCAGGAAGGACCTCGACCGGCTCGACCGGTCGTTGCGGAAGCTCCGCACCCAGTACGAACTGTTCCTCGCCCGGATCACCAAGTGGCCGCCGAACGAGACCCTCATGGAGGTCGAGGCGATCATTCGGCACTACACGAAGTACCCGCCTCACCGCACCGTGGACCGCTTCCGGTTCAACACGCTCGTTCACCGGCACCGCACCAGCATGGAGCGGTGGCGGCGGCGGCAGCGGAAGCTCGAGCAGATCGGGTCCGGACATCCGCGCGCGGGCTCCCGAAGGGCGGACGAGGATCTGTCGGTGCCGCAGACGCTGATGATCACCCGAGCCGAGCGCGGCGAGGTCAAGGGGGAGCAGCTCCGCGACCTCTATCTCGCCTACCGGCAGGCGCGGAAGGCGCGCGGCCTGAACGTCGCCAAGCTGCGCTACCGCAAGTTCGTCGAGACCGTCGGGCGCCACCTGCAGACCGCCCGGAGCCGCGCGGGGGACCGAGACCTGGAGTTGCGTGTCGACACCGCCGGTGGCAAGGTGACGATAGCCGTGCGCCCCGTCGCCGGCTCGTCCGGAGACGGGACGGACGGCTCCGCCCGCGGCTGAACCGCGAACGAGGTCCTCATGCGCCTTCGTCGCCTGCCCCTCGCCGCCGTCTGTCTTCTCGCACTGCTCGCCGCCGCCGATCCATCGCTGGCGGGACGTGGCGGTTTTTCGAAGTCCAAGCGGCACGCCCCCGCCGTAAGCGCACGCGATCGGGCCGGAGGTCCGGAGGAGTTCACGCTCGCCTCGGGCCTGGTCGCCAAGATTCCGGCGGTGGCGGAGGGGCTGCGCGCCGTCGAGGCCGACCCCGGCCGGCCGGAGGCCTGGCGGCGCCTGGGACATGCGTTGGCCAGCGCGGGGGACTTCGAGGACGCGATCCGCGCGCTCCGGCGGCTGGTGGAAATCGAGCCGGACAACCCGGACAACTACGTCGATCTCGGAGCGGCCTACCTGCGCGCGGGGCGGCCCCGGAAGGGGATGCGAGCCTTCGAAGAGGCGCTGGCGATCGAGCCGTTCCACGCGCTCGCCTACTACGACATGGGCGTCGCGTACCAGGAACTCGGCCGATACGACGACGCGATCGAGAGCTTCCGGAAGGCGCTGATCATCGAACCGGAACTCGGCGACCCGACGAAGAACGTCGGCGCGGCGAACAATCCCGATCTTCCGTACGTGAAGCTCCGCGTCTACCTCGACACGGCGGGCGCGACGCCGGCCCTGTTCACGTTCTCCAACCCTTCCGAGAGCGGCGCCGCGGCCGGCGAGGGTTCCGGCGGCGGAGACGGCGGCCGCTGAGGCGACCGCTGCATCCCCTCCGTGTAGACTCGCGCGCATGACCGATCCACTGGGAAGGCCGGGGATCCCGGCCGAAGAGTACGCTCGCCGGCGGGCGGCGATCGCCGAAGCTCTCGGCGACGGCGTGATGATCCTCGCCGCCGGCGCCCCCGCCGCCTTGGCCCGCGACGTCGAGGCACCCTTCAGGCCCGACAGCGACTTCTTCTACGTTTGCGGCTTTCCCGAGCCGCATGCCGTCGCGGTGCTGCGGCCGGCCGGCGAGCATCCCTTCACGCTGTTCGTCCAGCCGCGCAACCGCGAGCGCGAGACGTGGACGGGCCCGCGCCTGGGTCCCGATGGGGCGCGGGAGCTGTTCGGCGCCGACGCCGCCTTTCCGCTCGGAAAGCTCCCGGAGCGGTTGCCCGCGCTGCTGGACGGCGCCCGGCGGCTCTTCTACGAGCCGTGGCGCCGGCCCGGCTTGGACCACCAGGTCCGCCGCGCGCTCGACCGGCTCAAGGCCAAGGAGCGGTTCGGCGCGCGGGCTCCGCTCGAGATCGTCGACCCGGGCGTCGTCCTCCACGAGATGCGGCTGCGGAAGTCGGAGGCGGAGATCGCGTTGCTCGAACGTGCCTGCGCGGTGACCGTCGCGGGCCACCGCGCCGCGATGCGCCGCTGCCGCCCGGGGGTGCGCGAGTACCAGATCCAGGCGGCGCTCGAGGCGGCCTTCGCCGAGGGGGGCGGCCGTCCGGGCTTCGCGACGATCGTGGCGGCAGGCCGGAACGCCTGCTACCTGCACTACACGTCCAACGACGGCGCCGTGGGCCCCGAGGACCTCGTTCTCGTCGACGCGGGGGCGGCCTACGGCGGCTACACCGGTGACGTCTCGCGCACGTTTCCCGCCTCGGGGCGCTTTTCCGCCGCACAGCGCGACCTCTACCGCGCGGTTCTCGATGCGGAGAGGGCGGCGGTGCGCATGGTGAGGCCGGGAATCACCGTCGACGAGATTCACGAGGCGACCGTGCGGCGCCTGACATCCTCCCTGGTCGATCTGGGTTGCCTGTCGGGAGATGTCGAAAGGCTGGTCGCCGAGGAGGCCTTCAAGCCGTTCTTCATGCACCGGACGTCCCACTGGCTCGGCCTGGACGTTCACGACGCCGGGCGGTACCGGCAGGACGGCCGGGCACGCCCCCTGGAGCCCGGCATGGTCCTCACGATCGAACCGGGCCTGTACATCCCCCCCGACGCCGAGTCGGCGCCCGAGGCGCTCCGCGGGCAGGCGGTGCGCATCGAGGACGACGTGCTGGTGACGGCGGAGGGGGGCCGCGTGCTCACCGACGAGCTGCCCGCCGAGCCCGAGGAGGTGGAAGCGCTCGTGGGGGAGGCACCGTGAGCCTGCCTCCGCCGCGCGGCCCCTTGCGCGGGGACGACTCCGGCGGAGGAGCGCCGCCGGCGCCCTGG
>RFHH01000210.1 GCA_003696075.1 Acidobacteriota bacterium | reverse complement strand
CTGGGCGATTTCCAGATCCGGATCGTCACCGAGGATGGTCGGGACGCGCCGTGCGGCCAGGTGGGCGAGATCTGGCTGCGCGGCACGTCGGTCACCGAGGGTTACCTGTTCGAGGAGCACAACGAGCAGCTCTTCCGGGACGGCTGGCTGCGGACGGGCGATTTGGGGATGCTCGACGAGGACGGGCGCCTCTACGTCACCGGCCGGCTGAAGGACCTGATCATCGTCGACGGAAAGAACTTCTACGCCCACGACATCGCCTCCGACCTCGAGGAGCTTCCCTTCTTCGAGCGGGGGAAGGTGCACGTCTTCTCGGTCACCGTGAAGGGCCGGGAGGAGATCGTGGTGATGTCGGTCCCGATCGCGCGGATGACCCCCGCGGTGAAGGCGAAGATCAAGGCGTTCCAGGAGTTCATGAAGCTCGGCGGACCGCGGGGGTGGCTCCGCAAGCAGACGCCGGACGCCCTGGAGAGCTACTTCGAGCGGTTGGTCCTGACCGACCGGCAGGCGCTGGTCGACGAGGTCAAGCGCTACGTGCTGGCGCGGTTCGGGGTGCCGGTGCACGACGTCCTGTTCGTCCGGAAGATCCCCCGGACCTCCTCGGGCAAGGTCAAACGGGACGCCTGCGAGCGGATCTACCGCGAGAGCCGGCGCTCCTGACGGGCCGGACGGTCCGCGGCGGCCCGCTCCCGGAGAACTTCGAACGGCAGGCGGGACGATGGGCCGCGCCCGCCGGCAGAGCGCCAGCCCGACGTTCCCCCTCGTCTCCGCTCCCCGTCGTTGCGGCAGGGCGCCCGCGCGTCCCCCTTCGAGCCCGGCGTCGTCCGCCCGGCGCTCCGGGCGATCCGGCCCCGCGGCCTGGGAACGGCGGCGGGGCGGACCCCGGCCGCACGGCTCCGGCGGGCGGGAGCCGGCTGCGGTCCGGCCGACCACCTTTCCGCGCGCCGCCGTCCCGCAGGGCCGCCCGCGGCGCCGGGGCGAGCGGCCGGTCGCTCGCCCGGCCTGCCGCGGCACGGGCGCTGCCCGGGGCGCGCGGGAGCACCGAAGGGGGAGACTCTTGCCCGGGGTGCCGGTGCGGCCCGTTGCCTTCGGAGGTGCACCCTCGATGGTGCGCCGCGCCGGCGAACTCGGTGGCGCGCCGAGACATCCGCCCGTTCCGGCGTGCACCGAGCGGTCCGAGACGGTAACGCTCGATCACTCAGCGGGTTGGAGGAACGAGCGCACCATCCGGGAAGCACCTCACGGACCATCCGGGATGCACCTCGGCTGCCCTCGACACCGGGCGCGGGGCGGGAAGCGGCGGGAACGCGACCGAGCCGTCGGCGAACCCGGGGCTCCGGCGTCACCTGGCGCGGATCGCGGTGAGGCGGTCCAGCAGCGCCGCTCCCAGGATCGGGGCGGCCCGCAGCAGGAGGTCCGCCGCCCGGTCGGCGGCCGAGACGAAGATGCGCGGCCGGCCGGCGTCGATGGCGCGCGCCAGGCGCTCCGCGACCCGCTGGGGATCGCGCGCCGGCCAGGCGCGGTAGACGGCGGGCGGCACGGCCTCCTCCGCGAGGAGCCGGTGCACCATCGGCGTGTCGACGATCGACGGGTAGGCGACGAGGACGCGGACCCCGGTGCCGCGCAGTTGGCTGGCGAGGGCCCGGTGATAGCCGTCCAGCGCCCACTTGCTGATCGCATAGGCCGCCAGGCCCGTGAACGGGTGCCGCGCCACCATCGAAGCGACGAGTGCGATCGTGCCCCCGTGCGGCAGCATCATCGGAAGGAACGTGTCGACGGTGGCGGCGGTCCCGAGCAGATTGACCTCGAAAAGCCGCCGCGCCGCCGCGGCGTCGAGCGGCTGCGCCCGGCCCGCGGCGAGCTGCCCCGCGGCGCAGATCAGCCGCGCCGGCGGCGGCCAGCCGGCGGCAGCCCGCGCCACCGCCTCGCGCAGCCGCTCCCGGTCGGTGACGTCAGCCGCCGCCGCCCGCACCTCCGCCCCCAGCCCGGCCAGCTCCCGCGCCGCCTCGTGGAGCTGAGCTTCGCGGCGTGCGATCAGCAGCAAGCGGCTCCCCTCGCGAGCGTACCGCCGGGCGAGCGCGAGGCCGATCCCGCTCGACCCGCCGGTGATGGCGGTGGGGCGGGCCCTGGCCGCGGAGGAAGAGCGCTGCCGGCGTCTCATCGGCGGCTCCGGGCACCGGCGGGACGACCCCCGGCGGGAAGGACGGATCTTCGGTCGGGACGGCCGCTCCGCGTTCCTTCTCCGCCGGCGGTGCGGCTTCCGGCGGGGCTCATGCGACGCGCCCTCCGTCGCGTCAGCGGGGCCGGCGCCGCGCCGCGGGAGCGGATGCGCCGGCCGGCGCTCCGGCGGCCGCCCGCTGCACCTTCAAGAGGAGGGCGGTGCCGGCGGCCACCATCGCCAGCGAGATCCACTGGCTCGTCGTCAGCGGCCCGTACTGCCCTCGGGGATCGGAACGGAGGAACTCGAGGAAGAACCGCTCCACGCCGTACAGGAGCACCCAGGTTCCCGCGACCGTTCCGCCGCGCGGGCGGCGGCGCCACAGCGCGTAGCACACGGCGAAATTCGCCATCTCGAGGAGGAACTCGTAGACCGGGGTGGGGTGCAGGGGGACGTTGAGCGGCGTGCCGTTGTACTTCGCCGCCAGGGGATCGGTGTAGGTGATCGCCCACGGAAGATCGCAGGCGCTGCCGTAACAGCAGCCTCCGAGCAGGCAGCCGATCCGACCGAGCCCGTGGGCGAGCGGCACGACGGTGAAGAAGACGTCCGACGAAGCACCGATCTCCATCCGATGCCGCCGCAGCATCGCGATGCAGTACGCGGTACCGAGGAGCGCCCCTCCGAGCCAGACGCCTCCGCCGCGAAGGACGCCGATCAGCGACATCTGGCCGGTCGCGAGTTCCCTCCAGAAGACGACGGCGTTGGCGAGCTTGGCACCGATGAACCCGGCGATGAAGGTCCCCATCACGATGTCGGTCCACGGCGCCTCGGGGTAGACCTGCTTGCCCCAGCGGTTGACCAGCCACAGCCCCAGGAGCAGCGAGATCGCCATCATCACCCCGTAGCTGCCGATCACCAGGGGGAACTCCTGCCCGAACAGCCGGACGGTGCCGAAGTCGATCAGGACGGGGTGCATCGCGTCGCTCCTCCGGGTGACCCCTCAGGAGAGCAGCAGCCGCAACGAGAGAGCCAGCGCCGCCGCCGCCAGAAGGTACCGCAACACGCGCTCCCCGCTCCGCAGCGCGAGCCGGGCTCCGACGAAACCGCCCGCCGCCAGACCCACCGCGAGGAGCGCCCCGAGGCCCCAGCTCACCTTGCCATGCCAGGCGAACACCGGCAATGCCAGCACCTGCAGGGCGAGCACGGTGGCGACCTTGAAGGCATGCGCGCGCACCAGCGGCATCCGTTCGATCCCGGCGAGGGCGAAGACGATGAGAAAGCCGACGCCGGCCTGAATGAACCCGGCGTACAGCCCGATGCCCGCGAACGACAGCCAGGTCGCCAGCCGGGGGCGCGTTGCGGGATCGCGCCCATCGCCCCCGCCCGGGCGCGCCAGCACGACGGCGGTCATCGCGATCATGAGCAGGCCGAGCACGCGCCGGAACAGCGGATCGGAGATCGTCGCGCCCGCCCAGGCACCGAGAAGCGCTCCGGGAACGGCGGCGAGCACCAATCGGGCGTGGCGCCGCATGCCCCGCACGCCACCTCGGCGGAACGTCGGCACCGCGACCAGGTTCTGGACGACGAGCGCCAGGCGGTTCGTCCCGTTGGCGACCGGCCCCGGCAGCCCCAGCAGCACCAGCAACGGCAGGGTCAACAGCGATCCCCCGCCGGCGGTGACGTTGAAGAAGCCGGCCACGAACCCGGTGGCCAGGACCGAGACGACCGCCGCCGCACCGAGGGTCCCGGCCGGGGCGAGGTGGGCCACGAACTCCACGGTGCGGCCGGGTGCCCGACCCCTACCGGTCGCCTTTCGGCGCCTCGAGGATCTCGGCCTTGTCCACGCTGACCGGTTGCAAGGGCTTGAACGGGGGAACCCCGCCGGGGCCGGTGGTCGGAACGGCCGCGAGGCGGTCGAGCGCCTCCTGCCCCTCGACGATCTGGCCCACCGCCGTCACCCGTCCCTGCCAGTCCGGCTTCGGGCCGAGCAGGACGATCAGCTTGGGATAGTTCGCCGGCCGGCGCCCCGGCGGGGCCGGTTCCAGCACCACCGTCCCCGCGAGCAGGGGGACGTTGGTCTTCTCGAACGGGACGATCCGGTGACGCTCGGTGACGGGGCCGCGGATGATCAGGGCCGTTCCTTTCTGGATCTTCGGGATCGACGCGCCGTCGAAGAATCCCGTCCGGGCGAGCTGGACGACGTTGTGGACGGCCACCGGCGCTTCTTTCTCGAACAGGTCGATGACGATCGGGCCGTTCGGCGTGACGATCTTCATCCGGTAGTCCTGGTTCGGATCGAACGCCGGCAGGATGCGGATCGGTGCGCTCGCCGCGGAGAGCTGGCCCGGCGGGTTGAAGGCGAGCGTGTACTCGCCGGGCTGCGCGAGCTGCGGGAAGAGCTTCGCCGCGTCGAACGCGAAGCCGACGAAGCCGCCGGGCCCGAGCGCGGTCGTTTTCGCCGCTCCGAACCGGTCCGGGTCGCGCGGATGGATCACCTTGCCTCCCGCCGCGCGCAGCTCGAGCCGGCGGGCGAGGTGCGCCGCGTCGGGGATCTCGGCCCATCCCTCGCCTTCGTTCACGAGGGTCAGCTCGCCGCGGACGGGTGTGCCGGCCTCGTAGACCTCCTGGGCGAGCTTGAGGGTGGTGCGGACGTCGCCGGCGTCGGCGGCCACGGCGACGAGGAACGCTCCGAGTGCGGCGAGCGAGGATGCGGCGAGGCGGCAGCGCGGCATGGTCGTGCTCTCCTGTTCGCAGGGAAAACGGCCGGCCGCGGGCCGGCCGGAAGTCCCCAGGCTAGCCGGAAACGGGGGCCCCGGGCAAAGCGGCGGGATGCGGCGTTCTGGCCAGCACGAGCGCGGCCACCCGCTCCGCCCCCGCCTGGCGGAGCGCCCGGGCCGCCTCCCGGAGCGTGGCGCCCGTCGTCGCGACGTCGTCGACGATCACCACCCGCATCCCGTCGAGCCGGAGCGGGGCGCGGAAGGTCCCCTCCGGGAGCGCGCGGCGGGCGGCCGCCCCTTGACGCGTCTGGGCCCTCGCGAACCTCCATCGCATCAGCCGGTGCCGGCCGAGGGGCACGCCGAGCCGCCGAGCCGCCTCCCGCGCGAGGCGGCGCACCGCCTCGCGGCGCGGGCCCCATCGGAACCGTCCGGGCGGGATCGGAACGAGGAGGTCGGGCCGGAACGGGCCGCGGGCGGCCCACGCCGCCGCCATCAGTCGTCCGAGAGGGCGGGCGAGCGCGGCGGCGCCGCCGAACTTGAGCGCGCGGTGCAGCCGGACGGCCGTGTCCCGGTAGACCAGCGCGGCCACGGTGGCTTCCAGGCGCCGCCGGGCGGCCCCCGCCGCGCGGCAGTCGGGGCACGGGCCGTCGCCGTGGAGCGGCAGCGCGCACCGGCGGCAGCCTTCACCGTCGTGGAGCGGAAGCTCCGCCCAGCAGGGAAGGCAGACGCCCGCCGCGGCGCGGCCCGGGAGGTCTTCGCCGCAGCCGAGGCAGGGGCCGGGCCACAAGAGGGCGGCCAGGCCGCGCAGCGCTTCCCGGAGGGAGGGACTACGACTCCCCCGCCGCCAGCTCGTAGAGCGGTCCGGGGGCCTGTGGAGTTCTCGCATCGCGCCGTGGCTCGAGCGGCGCCGCCGACGACACGGTTCCGAAGCGCCCGCACGCGCGGCAGGAGGGAGCCCAGCTCTCGTGGGCGGCCCCGCACGCGCGGCAGAGCGATTCCGGAACCGGCCGCGCTTCGAGCGCCTCGCGGTACAAGGCGGCCGCGCGCGCGAGCCGCCCCCTGCGCTCTTCCGTGCGCGCGAGCAGCACCGTCACCGCGACCGCCGCGGGAAGCTCCTCGTGCAGCGGTTCCAACTGATCCGCTGCCTCGTCGAGCATCTCGAGGCGGAAGTAGAGGCGGCCCAAGGCGAACCGCGAGGCGATGGCGTGGCGGCGGCCCGCCACCAGCCCCCGGAGGGTGGCGATCGCGTCCTGGGGCCGCTCGCGGGCGATGTCGATGTCGGCCAGCCGATCGAGGAGGACCGGTTCGCCCGTCCGCTCGAACGCTTCGAGCAACACCGTCCGTGCCGAGCCGACGTCGCCGCTTTCGACCAGGAGCTCCGCGAGCCGATTCACGGCGGGGAGGAACGCCGGCGCTTCCTTGACGACCCGCCGGAGCTGGTTGAGCGCCGCGCGCCGCTGTCCCGCCTCGGCCCGCGCGCGGGCCAGCTCGGTCCTGATCGCGAGGCCCCGCTCCCGATCGTCCTCGGTGAGCTCGCCGGTCGCCGCCTCGAGGCGCCGCTGCGCTCGCGCGGCCGCCTCCCAGTTCCCGGCGCGCATCTCGATATCGCGGAGCTGCCGGAGCGGCGCCACCGCCGTCCGCGGGGAGCGTGCGACCAGCGCCTCCAGCTCCCGCCGGGCGTCGTCCCAGCGGCCCGCTTCGATGTGGTCCAGCGCCAGCGCGTGGGTCGAAGCGTCGGGTTCGTCGGCCACCCTTCGCGCCTGCTCGTGCGCCGCGGCCGCATCGACCGGTCGCCCCGCCTGCCGGAGTGCGTCCCCCAGCCGCATCGGGCCGCGCGGATCGAGTGGGGCGAGGGCGGTGGCCTCCCGGAAATGCTCGATCGCGGCGCCGAGCCGCCCCTCGCGCTCCGCCCTCCGGCCGAGTTCGAGGGCACGCTCGGCCGCGCGCAGGCGCCGGCGCCCGAAGACGGACCGGGCGCGGGCCGCGATGCCGCGGCCGGCGCCGAGCAGCTCGAAGACGAGGCCGAACAGGGCGCCGATCGTGAACGCGCCCAGGATGGCTCCCCACACCGGCACCGCATAGCGGCCGACGGTGAGCGTCAACTCGAGCGTCGTGCGGTTCGGCAGCAACAGGAAAACGACCGCCGCGGCGAGGCCGAGCAGGAGGAGCAGCGTCACGAAGGTGCGCACGCGCATGGCGGGTCTACGGTACGGGTTTCCGGCATCCGGGGTCAAGGAACGCCGCCGGGGACCTCCCGGGGGCGGGATCGCCTCGAGCCGGCCTGCGTTGGCCGTACCGGAAGCGCGGCGGCTCCTCCGAAGCCCCACGTCCGCCCGGACCCGAAAGACCCGCGGAAGTGGGACCACGGACTCCCGTCGGGCGGCGGCGCTCGCGCCAGCGCGGCCTGCCGGCCCGAACGGGTCCGGGCGGATCGCGGGTTCGCCGCACCGCTCGCGCGAGGAGTCAGCCGGGGGTGGAAGCGACGGACCCGAGTCGGGCGGGGACGATCGGGCCGCAGGGGCCGCGGCGTCGATCGGGAGATCGCGCCCGCCGTTGGGGGAGACGGGTCCGCGGCGGCGGTCGGCCCTTCCGCCCGCGGTCCGCGCGGGCGGAAGGACGTCCGGACCCGGCAGAGCCCTCGCGGCGGCGGAGCGGCCCAGCGCCACCGTTCCGAAGTCGCTTTCCGGCCCGCAGGATGCAGGAGGAGAGGCGATTCGCGCGGCGCCTCAGTGCGACGCGTAGGGGTGCCCGCGGCTGCGCGCCAGCGCCCGGTAGATCTGCTCGAGGAGGACCACCGCGGCGAGTTCGTG
>RFHH01000209.1 GCA_003696075.1 Acidobacteriota bacterium | reverse complement strand
GGGCTCCTTCGTTCGGTCCAGGACGGCCAGAGCGCGCGTCGTCGGCGGCAGGGCGGCGAGGAAGTGCGCGAAGGAGAATGGCCGGTACAGGCGGACCTTCACCAGTCCCACCTTCTCGCCGGCCGCGGCGAGCGCTTCCACGGCCTCGTGCGCCGCCTCCGCCCCCGAACCCATCATGACGATCACCCGCTCCGCGTCCTCGGCACCCACATAGTCGAACAGGCGGTAGCGGCGTCCGACCCGCTCGGCCAGCCGGTCCATCACCCGCTCGACGATCTGGGGGCACGCGGCGTAGAAAGGGTTCACCGCCTCGCGCGCCTGGAAGAACACGTCGGGGTTCTGCGCCGTCCCTCGGATGAAGGGCCGGTCGGGGGAAAGGGCCCGCTCGCGATGGGCGCGCACGAGCTCGTCGCTCACGAGCGCCCGCAGGTCCTCGTCCTCGAGAACCTCGATCTTGGACACCTCGTGCGACGTGCGGAATCCGTCGAAGAAGTGCAGGAAGGGGACCCGCGCCTCCAGGGTGGCCGCGTGCGCGACCAGCGCGAGGTCACAAGCCTCCTGCACCGACCCGGACGCGAGCATCGCGAACCCGGTCGCCCGCGTGGCCATCACGTCGCTGTGGTCGCCGAAGATGGACAGCGCCTGAGCGGCGACGGAGCGCGCCGCGACGTGGAAGACGCAAGGGGTCAGCTCCCCCGCGATCTTGTACATGTTCGGGATCATGAGGAGCAGACCCTGCGACGCGGTGAACGTCGTGGTGAGGGCTCCCGCCTGGAGCGCGCCATGCACGCATCCGGCGGCCCCGCCCTCGCTCTGCATCTCGATCACCCGGGGCACGGTTCCCCACAGGTTGGCGACGCGCTGGGAAGCCCACTGGTCCGAGAGCTCGCCCATCGGCGAGGAGGGCGTGATGGGATAGATGGCGATGACCTCGCTCAGGCGATAGGCCACCCGCGCCGCGGCCTCGTTCCCGTCCAGGGTCAGCATCTTCTTCGGCATGGCTCGCTCTCCGGGGGTCTTACGAAACGATAAGCTCTCCCCGCTGATTCTAGGCGTCCGACCGCTCCGTCCCCGGCCCTCTTGAGCCAGGTCAAGTCACGGTTTGACGGGCTGGATCGACTCGAGCCGACGCCGGACCTCCGGCTCGAGCCGCGTCAGGCCCGCCTGACGGCCCGCCGCCAGAGCCTCTTCGGGCGGCAGGCCTTCGAACATGCGCGCGTGAAGCGCGAACAGTGCGCCGACGCGGTTGCCGCTGGCGCAGTGGACGATCATCGGGCGCGCCTCCGGGTCTTCCAGGATCTCGTGCAGCGCCCGCACGTTGTCCTCGGTGAGGCCCGCCGCGTGGTCCACGGGGATCGCCACGTAGCGGAGCCCGAGCCGGCGGACCAGGTCCGGCTCGTCGGGGAGCGATCCCGCCTCGCCCTCGGTCCTGAGGTTGACGACGGTCCGGTAGCCCGCCTCGGCCGCCCGGCGCAGCTGCTCGGCGGTGGGCTGACCTCCCGTCAGGACGCCCGGCAGCGGGTGGCGCGCGTTGGGGATCTCGATCGCGCCGGCCGGCGACGGCTCCCGGCCCGCCGGGGCGCCGCAGCTGGCCGCCGCGGCCAGCAAGGCGAGCGAGGCGGCGAGGCGCACCGATCTCCAGCTCCAGGTCATCGCGCCCTCCGGTTCTCCCCGGATTCCGATGATAGCCGCTCGCCGGGCGGCCCCGCCCGGCCGCGTCGCCGCCCGGCCCGCGAGGCGGTACGATGCGCTCCGCCCCGAGGAGGCCGGATGCCGAGCACGGATCGCGCGCGGCGGGAGGGCGGGCATCGCGCCGTCGTTCTCGCCACCGGCAACGAAATGATCGCGGCAGGCGCTCTGGCCGCCGGGTGCCGTTTTTTCTCCGGTTACCCGATCACCCCGGCCTCCGAGATCTACGCGGAGATGATGCGCCGGCTTCCGGCCGCCGGCGGGGTCGCCCTCGGAGCCCCCGACGAAATCAGCGCCCTGTCCTACGCGGTCGGGGCGTCGCTGGCCGGTGCCCGCGCGATGACCGCGACCTCGGGCCCCGGGTGGTCGCTGATGATCGAGACTGCCCAGTACGCGCTGATGACCGAAACGCCGGTGGTGATCGTCGTCTCCCAGCGGCTCGGACCGGCGACGGGAGGCGCCACGCAATCGGCGCAGGGTGACGTGCTCTTCGTCGCCCACGCCAACTCGGGCGGCTACCCCGTTCCGGTCCTGTGCCCGGTGGACGCGATCGACGCCTACGCGGTGACGATCCGCGCCTTCGACTGGGCCGAACGGTTGCGCACCCCCGTGATCGTCCTGACCGACAAGGAAACCAGCAAGACGATGGAGGCGGTTCCGCTCGAGGCGCTTCCGCGGCCGCTGGTCGGCTCGCGCCCGAGCCCCGCCGACGACCGTCCGTACGTGCCCTACGCCATCGAAGCGCTGGAAGACGTGCCGGCATTCGCCCCCGTCGGCGGCCCCCACAAGGTGACCGTCACCGGTTCCGCCCACGACAGCCGGGGGCTCCTGAGGAAGAACGATCCGGAAACCCTCCGGCAGCTCGCCCACCTGAGGGCGAAGATCGAGGCGCGGGCGGAGGAACTGGCGTGGGTGCGGGAACGGGGGGAGCGGGAGGCGGAGACGCTGGTGGTGAGCTACGGCTCGAGCGCCCGGGCCTGCCGGGCGGCCGCGGCGCGCCTGCGGCAGGAAGGAGTGGCGGTCCGCCTGCTCGAGGTCCTGTCGCTGTTTCCCGTCCCCGCCGGGCCGATCGCCGAGGCCGCCCGCGGCGCTTCGCGCGTCGTGGTCGTCGAGGAGAACGGCCCGGGCCTTTACGCACGGGAGCTCCGGGCGGAGATCCCGGGTCTTCCGTTGCGCCGGGTGAACGCCGTGGGCCGGCCGATCGACCCCGCCGAAATCTGTGCCGAGGTGCGGCGGTGACGGCGTTCCTCGACGAGCGCTCCTCTCTCCCGTACTGCCCCGGATGCGGGCACTCGCACGTTCTCCGGGCACTCGACGCCGCGATCCAGCGCTCGGGCGTCGAACCTCGGAGCGTCGTGCTGGTCACCGACATCGGCTGCGTCGGCCTCGCCGACCGGCTCTTCCCCAGCCTCCACACCGTTCACGCGCTCCACGGGCGGGCGGCGGCGGTCGCCTGCGGCATGCAGGTGTACGCCGCGGGCGCCGGGGCGGCGCCGGTCAAGCCGATCGTCCTCGTCGGTGACGGGGGGGCAACGATCGGACTGCTCCACCTGGTCCACGCCGCCCAGCTCGACGCCGACGTCACCGTGCTGGTCCACAACAACCTCGTCTACGGCATGACGGGGGGGCAGCATTCCGGTTTCACCCCCGAGGGCCTGCCCACCACGACGACGCCCGGGGGGAACCCGGTCCCGCCGATCGATCTCGCGGGAGTCCTGGCCGCCGCGGGTGCCGGATACTTCGCGCGCTCGCGGGTCCCGGCCAAGGAGCTCCCGGACCGGCTCGCGGCCGCGATCGCTCGCCCCGGGTTCGCCTGCGTCGAGCTGCTCGAGCTGTGCCCGACGTTCGCGGCGCGGGTCGGCGGCGTCACCGGGAAGGATCTGGGCCGGTTGGCGGAGGAGCGCGGCGGGGAAGGGGTGATCTTCGATAGACCGCCGCGGCGCGGGACGATGCGAGCCCAGGCCCCGCCTCCGGCACCGCTGGAGAATCCCCTCGAGCCGCATCCCTCCTGGTCCGCGCTGGGGCGCACCGTTCGGGTGGCGATCGGCGGGAGGGCGGGAGAAGGCGTGCAGTCGGCCGCGCGGCTCGCCGCGGCCGCGGCGGCGCTGGCCGGTCTTTGGGTCGCGGTCCGCACGGACAACCCCGTGACGCAAGGGACCGGATTCTCCCTGGCCGAACTCGCGCTCTCCCCGGACCGCGGCGAGGCCGCGGTGCCCGGCTCCCCCGATCTGGTCATCGCGATCGCTCCGGAGGGGATGGCGGCGCTGGGCGAACGCGGATGGCTCGGCGAAGGATCCCCGGCGGCCCGCACGATCATCGACGAGGAGCTTCCCGGGGGGGACGGGCTGGTCGCCGAGAGGGAGCCTCTCGTCCGGCGCTTCGGACGGCGGGGGGCGGCGCTCGGCGCGCTGGCGCTCGCGAGTGCGCGCGGAGGATGGTTCGTGCCCGACGCCTGGCGGGCGGCCGCGGAGCGGCTGCCCGGGTCCCGGCGTTCCGGAGCCGAGCGGGTGCTGGAAGAGGTGTTCGGCCCGGAGGGGGGCGCCTGAGAGGCGGTCGAGCCGACGCGGTGCCCGGAGCGTCGCGCCCGCGGGCGCGCCGGGGGTGCGGGAGATCGCCTGTCGCCCGGTTGCCGCTCCCGCGCCGGATCGCTCGCCGCGCCCGGCCGGGCTGCGGCCGGCCGGACACGCACCGGCCGCACCGGAACCGAGCTTCCGGTGCGCGCCGCGTGGGCTCGCCGCCGCCGCGGGGCGCGCCGAGCGCGCGAGCCCCGCGTGCTAGCATCCCGCGCATGGGCTGGTTCCGGAAAGAGTTCCGCCTGACTTCCTGCGCGGCCTCCGGCGGTTGAGCGGCGAAGATCGGGCCGGGGGACCTGGCCCGCCTGCTCGCACCGGTCGCCCCCCTCGCCGGCGGGGACCCGCGCGTGATCGTCGGACCGGAGACGTCCGACGACGCGGGCGCAGTGCGCCACGGCGACGAGGCGCTGGTGGCCACCGCCGATTTCATCACGCCCGTGTGTGACGACCCGGAGCGCTTCGGCCGAATCGCGGCGGCGAATGCGCTGTCGGACATCTACGCGATGGGCGCCGCCCCCTTGTTGGCGCTCAACATCTGCTGCTTTCCCGAGACGGCGCCCCTCGAGGTCCTGCGCGCCATTCTCGAGGGGGCCGTCCGGGTCGTGAAGCGCGCCGGTGCGGTGTTGCTGGGGGGGCACAGCGTGCGCGACCGGGAGCTGAAGTTCGGGCTGGCGGTGGTGGGTCTGGCCGAGCCCGATCGGCTGCTGACGAACGCCGGGGCGAGGCCCGGCGATCGGCTCGTCCTCACCAAGCCGCTGGGGACCGGTGTCCTGGTGAACGCGTTCCGTGCCGGACGCCTGGGGGAGAGCGAATTCGATCCCGTGCTCCGCGAAATGGAGCGTCTCAACGACACAGCCGCGGCTCTCGCGCGCCGGCACCACGCGAGGGCGGCCACCGACGTGACCGGGTTCGGCCTCGCCGGACACGCGCTCGAGATGGCGCGGGCGTCCGGGTCGGTCTTCCACCTCCACGCGGAGCGCCTCCCGGTTCACGACGGCTTCGAGGCGATGGTGAAGGCCGGCGTCACGACGGGGGCGACACGCGCCAACCGGGAGAGTTGCGCGGGCGCGGTCGATCTCGCCCCCGGGCTCGCTCCGGAGAGGGTGGAGCTCGTCTTCGACCCGCAGACCTCAGGGGGCCTCCTCGTCGCCGTTCCCGCGGAGGAGGCGGAGAGCCTCGAGCTCGCCCTGCGAGCGGAAGGCCATCGCGCCGCGGTGATCGGCGAGGTCCTTCCCGGCGAACCGCGCGTCAGGGTCGCCTGAGCGTCCCCGAGGACGCCCGTTCAGCGCCGGCTGACGTGCCGGCTCTGCCGGTCGTAGAACCGGAGCGGTTTGTCCGCCCATTCGCCGGCGTAGGCCACGCCGATCCGCGGACCGACAGCGATCCGGTTCGGGGGCAGGGGACGGCCCCAGGCGAGGTAGAGTTCCCGGCTCGTGACCAGGTCGATCCCGTCGAGCGATCCGTCGATCGCGAAGGCCTGCGTCAGCTTCGCCGGTCCCGAACAGAGTTCCGGATCGGGGCGCCCGGCGCGCAGGCGGCGCATCGTCTCGAGTCCGGTGATCGGCTCGACGGCCCGGATCAGGCACGCCTCCGGCCGCCCCTCCGACGCGGCGACGACGTTCAGGCACCAGTGCATGCCGTAGATGAAATAGACATAGGCGTGCCCCGCGTCCTTGTACATGCTCTCGTTCCTGGGCGTGCGGCGGCCGCCGAACGAGTGGGCGGCCCTGTCCTCCGGTCCCAGGTAGGCCTCCGTCTCGACGATGCGGCCGGCGAGAACGGTGCCGTCCGGGAGGTGCCGGACGAGGAGCCGCCCGAGCAGCGAGCGCGCCACGGTCACGGCGTCGCGCCGGAAAAAGCGCCGCGAAAGGCGCGAGCCGGCGGAGCGATCAGCGCTGGACATCCGCTCCCGCCGGCTCCCAGGCCGCCACGTCGCCGGGTCGGATCGTGCCGCCCCGAAGGACCTCCCCGTACACCCCGCCGCGCCAGGACCGAGCCAGGACCGCCCGGAGGCCCGGCCAGGCTTCGTCCATCCTGGAGCACGGCCGGCTCTCGCCGCGGACGACGAGCAGGCACTCGCCGAGCCGCAGGACGCGGCCGGTGCTGTCAGCGAGATCGATCCCCTCCAACAGCAGATTGGCCCGGCGCAACGAGGGGTCGAGCCGGCGCCCCAGCTCCGCCGTGGCCTCGTTCCAGCGCCCGAGGTCGAGCACCGTCACCTGCCGCCGCCCGCCCCGGTCGGCGTTGCCCTCGAGTCCGATGCCGGCGACGAGGGTTGCGCAGCGGCGCGGCTCCATCGCCGCGCCGTGTGCGGGCTTGATCCAGATCTGCACGATGCGGCCAGCCGGGACCATGGCGCCTCATGCTGCGCCGCCCCCGCCGCGTCCCGCAACAAGGGGGTTTCGGCCGACCGGGGACCGTCGTAGCATGGCCGTCAAGGGGAGGTGCACGATGGCCTGCCGCCACATGCGGATCCCCCCTCCCGCTCGCCCGGGCGACGAATGGGTTCCGCTCGCGCTCCGGGACGCGATCTGCAGCCTGCGGACCGCGAACCCGCGCCTTTGGACCGACACGCTGCGCCGCCACGGGGTGCCGGCCGACGAAACCGACGTCACCTGCCGCCACAACCTCGAGGGGTCGTGGGAGTCGTGCCCCCTCTACCGCGAGGGGCGCGCGCCGGCCGGGCCGCACGCGTCGTGAGGGGATCGGCCCGCCCGAACGGGGGCGGGCCGGCGCAACGGAAGAAGGCGCGGGCGGCGCTCGGCGCCGCCCGCGCACCCGGTGTCCCGCACCGCCGCCGGGGTTTGGGCCGACAGGACTCCCGGTTCTTGGTTAGTGGTGATGATGGTGATGGTGCCGGCGGCGGTGCCGGTAGCCGTGGCCGTCGTGGTGTCGCTCGCGGTGCCGGTGCCAGCCCCGTTCCCAGGGCTCGAAATCGGGGCACCGCGCCGCGGCTTCGCCGGACCTCCAAGCGGGGCCGGCGGTGCAGCCGCAGGGTGGGACGGAGGCCGGCGGAGCGACCCAGCCGGGGGCGAGGCGCACGACCGGCGGTTCCTCGAGGGCGAAGACGACCCGATCCCCGCCGAAGGGGCCGTCGCGATGGACGACCCGGACATAGGCAGGGCCCAGCCTGAGGTCGAGCCCGAAATCGAGCGCCGACCCCGCCCGTGCGGGGAGGCCCGCGGGAATCGCGAGCAGCAGCAATCCGGCGATGCGAGCGTTCCTGATCACGGGAACCTCCTTCGCCCCGGCCTTTTGCGGGTTCCGTGCCAGACTCGGTTCGCCGGCGGGCTCCGGGCGGGACGGGCCGGCCGCCGAGAGTCGGGCGTTTCCCGCCAACCGGCCTCGCTGCCGGCAGTTGGGGCGTCACCGCTCGCGGGCGGCCATCGCGGCGAACCCTCGTCCCGGGCGACTCCGCGCCGGGACGCGCCCGGGAGGTGGCCCTCCCGGACCGAGGACGCGTCCCCGCGGGGGGACGGGAAGTGTCCCTGGTGGGGGTCGCCGGGCCGGGAGAGCCGCCGCCTCCCCGCGGGAGTCCCGGGAGCGCCGCGGGCGTCCCTTCAGGGGCAGGACCCGCTCGTGTCCTTCCGCGTGGCGCAGATGCTCGACGCGGACGGCCGCTCCGCTCCGCCGGAGGTCACGCCGTGCGAGCCCTCCAACCCGTTGCCGTCGTCGGAGACCACGATGACGCCGACGTTCCCCGCCGGAGAGGGCCCCGTCCAACTGCCCGAAACCCCGATCGAACACGTCTCGTCGGCGACGGTGTAGCTCGCGATCCCACCGAGGTCGAACCAGACGAGATGGTTGTCGGGCGGCAGGCAGTTCTCCGTGCCCCAGGTGATCGTCAGGTCGCTGCCTCCGGCTCGCGAGACCATCACCTGAGATCCCGGCACGGTGTGTCCGTCGGGGGTCGGGGGCGGTGGGGAGGGAGCGGGCACGTTCTCGAACCGGACCGATGCGATCATCTGATTCCCCGAGAACGAGCTCTGGCGCATGTACTGGGCGATCATCCACAAGCGGTTCCGATCCTCTGGATCCGGATACATCGCGAAGTAGTCGCCGTGCCTCCCGGAGTTGTTGTCGCGCGTGCCGTCGGTGAGCAACTCCGCGTATCGAACGGTCCCGTCGGCGCCGATGTTCCAGTACCTCCCGGTGACGTACAGGGACGGGCCGGAAAAGGCGCTGAGCATCGCGAAGTCGTTGTCCTCCGTATCCGGGATCACGTACGGGAAGTAGGTGTCCCGGCTCGGGTCTTCCAGCTCGTAGGTCGCTTCGCGAACGGCCGTCGGCCCGGTGACGTCGATCCTATGAACCCAGGCGGCGATCGAACTGTTCCCCTGCACCGCGTGCGCGGTCCAGAGCTTTCCCGCGTGATAGGTGACGTTCCAGACGGAACCGCCGAGGGTGTCGACCCCGGCGCCCCCCGGCTGGCGGGCGCTGCCGGGACCCCAGTAGAAGGCCGGCAGCGACACGGTCTCGGCGTTGAGCGTCGGCGAGCCGAACCGGGGGCCGGTCAGCCGGAAGAGGTTCAGGATGTCGCCAAAGGCGCTGCTCGACTGCGCCAGGTAGTACTCGTCGTTCGGCACGATTTCGTCGATGAACGCCGGGCGAAGCCGGAACGGGGAGCCGCCGCTCGCGCTCGTCACGTCGATGATGTGCGTGTTGTCGAGCGGACGCCCGGCGTAGCCGTCCTCCTTGTCGTAGATGAACAGGGTCACGTTGTCGAACGCGTCGCTCCTCCTGAACATGTTGGCCGTCAGGTAGACGGCGTTCCGATCCAGCCCGATCGAGGCATAGTCGGCCCAGTTCGGCTCCTGCCCGCGGTCAGCGTCGATCCAGTACTTGTTCCAGGCTCCCGAAGCGTCCTCGGTCTGGGAAAAGGCGATGTAGATGCGCGAGTCCTGGGCGCTGCCGTTGTCCGCGAGCACCGTGACGATGAAGTGCCCCGAGAAGGGATCGTGCACCGCGAGCGGGTCGAACAGCGAAAACCCGGAAGGGACCCCGAAGAACGAGCGCAGCGAGGTGGGCCCACTGACCAGGTTTCCCGACTTGTCGTACATCGCGATCCGCAAGTTGACGAGCGAGACGACGTGGATCGAGCCGGCCGCCATCACCGGATCGGGTGGCGCGATGCCGCCGTTGTACGGCCCGTCGAAACGGACGTCGATCGCCGGGAAGGAAGCCGCCGGGGCTCGCGGATTCGGGTCCACCAGGACGAGCCCCCGCCCGTCTCCACGGGCCGAACCGCGCGGCGGAGCGGTCTCTCCCAACACCGCGGCGTCGGGAAACAGGTTCCGGATCGTCCGCCGCGCCTCGCCGCGGGGGACCGGGGGCGCCTTCGGCAGCGTGCGGGCGACCACCGTGCCCTCGGGG
>RFHH01000208.1 GCA_003696075.1 Acidobacteriota bacterium | reverse complement strand
GGGCGCGGCTGCGCGATCGGAAGCCCGCCCGGGATGCCGCGCGGCGATGCCGCCGCCGGCGCCGCCGACGCTCGGGGAGCCCTTCTCCGGACGAGCGGGTGGGCGCAGCTCGCTCGTCGATGCGGCGGGAGGTGCTTCCTCGATGGTGCGAAACGCCGCGCGACTCGATGGACGACGGACACTTTGGCCCGATCCCCGGTCATCGATCCATTCGAGACCGCAAGCTCCCTTCATCCAGCGAATTCGGCGGCGCAACGCACCATTGGGGATGCATCTCCCTCACGCCGAGCCCTGACCTTGGCCCGGACGATTCCTGAAGCTCTCGGATGCCGTGACGCGTCGGCTCGCTGGCCGGGCCTCCGGCCCGACTGGCCCGTCCTCGCCCTTCCCTCGGCCTGACCGTCCACCGGACCGGCCGGCGATCCGCTCGGCCTCGATCCGTCCGGCCGCGCCGGCAACGCGAATCCTCCCCGCCGAGCCCTCGTGCGAGGACAGCTCGGGCGCCCTGATCTTCTGCGGGCCGTCCTGCGGCATCTGCGGCGTTTCGCCACGGCGGTTCATGAATCATCCGGGTCGGGGCGAGCCCAGGGGCCTCCACCTATCATGGAGGCGCCGCCGCACGCCGCCGGTTCACCAGGCTCGCCGGTGCTGCGCTCGGTCCGGGCCGAGCGAACCTTCCGGCACCGCCCGCCGAACCGACGAGCGAAACCGCTGCCCCGGCCGGGCGCGGGGAGGGACGATGAACGAGCGACAGGACCGATCCCGCCCCGCTTGCCCGTCGTGCGGTGCGCCCGGGTGGAGGGTTCCGGAGCGGACGCTGCGCGCGCTCGTTCGCCCGGAGCGGCTCGCCCGGGCCGGTGGGGCGGGGCCCTTCCGCTTTTGCCCCGTGCGCGGCTGTCCGGTCGTCTACTTCCCGGAATCGGCAGGCGACGTTCTCACCGGCGAGGCGTTGTCCGTGACGGTCTTCCAGAAGTCGGACGATCCGAAGCGCCCCGTCTGCTACTGCTTCGGCCACACGGTCGAGGAGATCGAGCGCGAAGTGGCGGCGACGGGCCGGTCGGCCGTTCCGGATTCGATCGCCGAGAAGTGCCGCCGGGGGCTCGACCGCTGCGAGGAGACCAACCCGCAGGGCCGCTGCTGCCTCGGGAACGTTCGCGCGATCCTGCGGGCCGCCACCGGCCGGCTCGGCAACGGAGACGAGGGGCGCGAATCCTGTTCGTGCGACTGAGGGCCGTTCCGCCGGGCGTTGGTGTCTCCGCGAATTCCCGCCTTCCCGGCCGACCCGGTGAAAGATCGACGCTCCGCCGCGAGGCCCCGCGAAACGAGCGATTCGAGACCGCTTCATCCGGGCGTCCGCTGGCGCCGACGGGACAACGCACCTTCGGCGCAGCGTCTCGTTCGGCCATGGGGGGCGCCGGACGCGCCGGCGCGAAGGCCTCGCTGGCCCGCCGGCCGGGCGGCAGGATCCCTGGGGCCCGCCCATGGCCTTGTCGCGAGCCGCGCCCGCTTCGCCGGACCGGCGGCGCGGGATCGCCGCCCGTTCTGCGAGGGGGAGCCTTCCCCCAGGGGAAGCGGAGCGAGTCACGCCGGTCCTACCGTCCCGTGCCGCCGCAGGCCGCGGCGCGCCCCTGCGGCTGCGCGAATCCGCCGGGCCGCGCGATTGCGCGCATCGCCCCGCCGGATCGCCGGCGGCGTTCCTCCGCTCCGGGGCAGCTGCGCGGCCCGCCGCCGCGGGGCGTTGCCCCCCTCCCCCGCGGGTTCGCCGTATGATCCCTTGCAAGGCCGGCCGGAGGGGCCGTTTCGATCCGGGGGATCGCGACCGGTCGGGGCGCGGGGCGCGTCGTTCGCCGGACGGCCCGAGGGGTGGCGCGCCCTTCGTCCGGGAGGGTGCCATGCGTTCGTCCGCCCTTCTCGCCGGCGCGGCGCTCGTCGCGCTGGGGGGAGCCGCGCCTCGGGCCGGGACCTCCGGCCTGACCTTCGAAGAGCGGGTCGCGGCGCAGCGCGCGATCGACGCCGTGTACGAGGCGCACCGCAGGCGCGTGCCGGTCGCGCTCGTCCGGGTGCCGGTCGAGACCGCCCAGCGGGAGGTGCGCGACACACTCCGGAAGTCGGTCGCGCTCGAGCGCGTCTACGGCGTTCGGGTGACCGGGGAGATGCTCGCGAGGGAGCGCGCCCGGATCGAGCGCGGCACGCGGGCTCCCGGACGCCTCCGCGAAATCTACGGAGCGCTCGGCCGCGACCCGCGCCGGATCGCCGAGGTTCTGGCGCGGTCGCTGCTGGTCGATCGCCTCTTGCGTCACTTCTACGCGTTCGACACGAGGCGGCACGGTGAGGAGCGGGCGCGCGCGGAGGAGCTGCGGCGGCGCCTGGCGGCGGGGGAGCCGGTCGCGTCCCGTCCCGGTCCTTTCACTTGCGAGGGCGTGCCGGGGCCGTCGGGTGCCGTGGACTGCCCGTGCGAGCCGGCGGAGGGCTTTTCGATCGAAGAGCTGACGCCGGCCGCGCTGGCGGCTCGAGAGCGGTCGTTCGGCGATGGCGGTGTCGCGCAGGTCGTCGAGACGCGGGAGGCGTTCGAAGTTCCGGTTCTGGCGGCGCGCGGGGAGCGGTCCCTGTGCGTCGCGCGCTACGCGGTGCGCAAGCGTCCGTTCGAGCTCTGGTGGCGCGAGGTGGCGGCGTCGTTCGATGCGCCGGTCGGGGCGGCCGGCGCGGCCGATTCCGGGACGGGGATACCGCAGCCGGCGGCACCCTCGGGAGGATCGGGAAGGATCCCCGACGACGCGTGGGACACCGCGGGGCTGGAGGACGTCCCGGCGCCGCGGCAGGAGCACACCGCCGTCTGGACCGGCGCCGAGATGATCGTGTGGGGGGGCCGTTCCGGTTTCGAAGAGCTGGGCGACGGGTGGCGTTACGACCCCGCCACCGACACGTGGAGCCGGATCGCCCTGGCCGGGGCACCGGAGCCGCGGCACCTGCACTCGGCGGTCTGGACCGGAACCGAGATGATCGTGTGGGGAGGAGAGGGCACCCGAGGTGCGCTCGCCACGGGCGCGGCCTACGACCCCGCGCTCGATGCGTGGTCAGCGTTGCCGGCGGCCGGCGCCCCCGCTCCCCGCTGGGGCCACGCGGCCGTCTGGACCGGAACCGAGATGATCGTCTGGGGAGGGGAGGACGGCTCGTCGATGCCGGCCGCCGGCGGCCGCTACGACCCGCAGTCCCGGACCTGGCGCGGCATGAGCACCGGGCCTTCGCCGCGCATCGGGCACACGGCGATCTGGACGGGAGCGGAGATGGTCGTCTGGGGAGGGGAGGACGACACCGCGTCGCTCGGTGACGGGTGGCGCTACGATCCCGCCTCCGACCGGTGGACCCCGCTCCCCGTCTCGGGCGCGCCGGCACCGCGGAGCCGTCACGCCGCCGTCTGGACGGGCGGGGAAATGATCGTGTGGGGCGGCTGCGACGCGTTCGCGTTCAGCTGCTTCGACGACGGACGCATCTGGGACGGCTCGACGAACTCCTGGCGGCCGATGTCCAGCGCGTTCGCTCCCGGTCCGAGATGGCGGCACACCGCGGTCTGGACCGGCGGGGAGATGATCGTGTGGGGCGGCAGCCGGTTCGGCACCCCGGCGACCGGCGGCCGGCGCTACGATCCGGCGCTCGACCACTGGTTCCCGGTGAGCACCCTGAACCAGCCGGCCGCGCGCGACGGCCACACCGCCGTTTGGACCGGGAGCGAGATGATCGTCTGGGGCGGCGGCGATCTCGACAGTGGGGGGCGCTACGATCCGGCCGCCGACCGGTGGCTGCCGACCTCCGTCGGTGACGAGCCGGAGCGGCGCTTCGGTCACACCGCGGTCTGGACCGGAAGCGAGATGATCGTCTGGGGCGGACAGGGTCCGGCCGGCGTCCTCGATTCCGGCGCGCTCTACGACCCGGCGACCGACGCATGGCTCCCCACACCGGTCCTGGGCGCGCCGCAGGCGCGGCGGGATCACTCGGCGGTCTGGACGGGGAGCGAGATGATCGTCTGGGGCGGCGCTGCGGGCGGCACCGCCCTGAACTCGGGGGGCCGGTTCGACCCCTCCACCGGACTCTGGACGCCCACGGCATCCGGCGGAGCGCCGGAAGGCCGCTGGGACCACACCGCGGTCTGGACGGGGAGCGAGATGATCGTCTGGGGCGGGGCGGGTCCCGGGAGCGCCGTTTTCGGCTCCGGAGGCCGGTACGACCCGCAGGCCGACGGCTGGGAGCCGGTGGCGGCGGCCGGGGCCCCGTCTCCACGAACGGATCACACCGCGGTCTGGACCGGGAGCGAAATGATCGTCTGGGGCGGAGCCGGCGGCGGAGGGAACGCCCTCGGCGACGGAGCCTCGTACGACCCGGCAGCGGACACCTGGGCTCCGGTGACCCTGGCCGGGGCTCCCGCGGCGCGCCACCTGCACACGGCGATCTGGTCCGGCGAGGAGATGGTGGTGTGGGGCGGCCGCGGCTCGGCGGGCGAGAGGCTGGACGACGGAGGCCGGTTCGCCCCGGCGACCGGCTCCTGGAGGCCGGTCGCCACCGACGGCGCGCCCTCGCCGAGAAGCGAGCACACGGCCGTCTGGCTCTTCGCCCGGATGCTGGTCTGGGGCGGTTCCGACGGGACGCGCCGGCTCGCGAGCGGCGGCCGGTACGACCCGGCGGGCGACCGGTGGCTGCCGATGGCGAGCGAGGCGGGCCCGTCGCCACGCTCCGCCCACACGGCCGTCGCAACGGACCTGACGATGATCGTCTGGGGCGGGACGGGCGGGGCCCCGCTCCGGACGGGCGGCGTCTACGATCCGGGCCGCACCTCGATCGACGACGACGGCGACGGGTCGAGCGAAGAGGACGGCGACTGCGACGACACCGACGCGTCGGTGTTCCACGTGCCCCTCGAGATCGGCGGCGTCCGCTGGTCCGACCGCACGACGCTCGCGTGGGAGTCGGACGCACCGAACTCCGGGAGCGGGACCGCCTACGACGTCGTTCGCGGGCCGGTGTCGGACCTTCCGGTCGGCGGCTCCGGGGAGATCTGCCTCGCGTCGGAGTGGCCGGAGACCACGGTGAGCGACGCGGAGCGGCCCGTGGCGGGGGCGGGTTTCGACTACCTCGTCCGCGGGACCAACCGCTGTGGCGACGGGCCGTACGGGTGGGCGAGCGACGGCGCGATCCGATCGAGCGGCGCCTGTCCGTAAGGGCCGGCCAACCGAATCACCGGCGGCGCGTCCGCCCGCGGACCGCGGTTTCGAGGGGCGGCGCGTCCCGAGCGCCGGGGAGAGGACCCTAGTTCCGGGCGTCGGGAGATGGCGCGTCCCGGCGCCCGGGGAGCGGACTCCAGGGCCGAAGCGTCATGGGGCGGCGCCGGGCCGGCTCGGCCGGGGGGCGCGGTTCGACCGGAAAGACCAGCAGCAGCAGCGTCGAGGACGGGCCGCCGGTTTCGGTGAGCGCCGGGGGCGTGTTCGGCCTTCGGAGGCTTCGCCCGCGAGGGAGCGCCCCCAATGGTGCGAAACGCCGCGCAGCTCGATGTGAGATCGAGACTTGGCCCCGATGGCGCGGGCGCCGGGCCATCCGGGTCCGCCACCTCCGGGAGGTGCTCCCTCGATGGTGCGAATCGCCGCGCAGCTCGATGAGAAACCCTCGCCTCGGCCCGATCCGGCGCCTCGGTCCATTCCAGACCGGATCCTTCGATCCCCCGACGACTTCGGCGGGACGACGGACCCTTGGGGATGCACTTCACGA
Source organism: Acidobacteriota bacterium (assembly GCA_003696075.1). NCBI lineage: Bacteria > Pseudomonadati > Acidobacteriota > Acidobacteriota bacterium. The sequence goes on along the minus strand of RFHH01000208.1, from coordinate 1,075 downwards.
TCTCCGCGCGTTCGGGGGTCGGGCGCGGAGAAACGCACCCTTCGGGATGCCCTCCCGCGGGAGCGCGAGCGGCCCGCTCCCGAGAGCCGCACGCTTCGGGAGGTGCTTCCTCGATGGTGCGAAACGACGCGCAAGTCGGTGTACGACGGACACTTCGGCCCGACCGCCGGTCATCGATCCGCTCGAGACCGGAACCTCCCTTCGTCCAGCGAGTTCGGCGGCCCAACGCACCATTGAGGATGCACCTCCCACGCTTCGAGCTTGCGGAACTCCCCGGGCGGGGAGGGCGCGCGCCGCGCGGCGAGCGGCCTCCCGCCCCGGGCCCTAGATTCGATCCGGGTGGGGTCCGGGAGGAGACGCCGATGCTCGGTCCTGGGGAGGCCCGAAAGACGCGGGCCGGCCGGCCGGTGCGGGTCGTGCTGGCTCTCGTGGGGCTGCTCGGTGCGGCTCTCGCCCTGACAGGGGCGCGGGCGGCTCAGCGGGCGCGGGCGACCGCCCACTGGCCGCGCACGCCGGGGATCGTCCTCGACAGCCGGATCGAGACCGACCGCCACAGGGACGCCTACTACCCCCGCGTGGAGTACGAGTACACGGTCCGCGGGCGCCGCTTCGTCGGCCAGCGCGTCTTTCTGCACGAGCTCGGATCGAGCTACGACTGGGCGCGCTCGGTAGTGGCCCGCTATCCCCGCGGCGCTTCGGTTCAGGTCGCCTACGATCCGGAGGATCCTTCGCGCGCCGTTCTCGAACCGGGACGGCCGGGCGGCTCTCTCGTCCTCCTCCTCGGCGGGATCGCCCTCGCGCTGTTCGGCGCCGGATTCCTGTGGGTGCTGGCGGGCGGCGAGAAAGCGGAGGCTCCGGTCCGGGCGGGGAGGACGGCCCAGGCGGTCGCGCCCCGGCGCTTCGCCATCCTCTTCGCGGTGCTCTGGGTCTTGATGAGCGTGCCCGCCGGACTCGAGGGATGGCGGGAATGGCAGCGCTCCGGGCCGGAGCCCCACGCCCTGCTCCTGCTCGGGTTCGTGCTCCTCGGACCGGCGGCGGCGCTCATCCTCTTCCTCGGCTCCGGCCGGAAGGCCGG
>RFHH01000207.1 GCA_003696075.1 Acidobacteriota bacterium | reverse complement strand
TCGAACCCCGCAACGACGCCGACGGGAGAGCGCACCATCGAGTGGGCTCTTCCCGCGAAGAGCGCCCTGGGGACCTCCGGTGGGGAACCCGGACCGAGAGCGGCCGAACGGTGGCGGGCCGAACGGTTCCCGGGACGGCGTCAGCGCCGATCCGCGTCGTCCCGCGCCCTCCGCCACCGCCGGAGCCGCTCCGCCCGCTCCTTTTCGGCCCCTTCCTGCGACGGCTCGTAGAGCCTCTCTCCGCGGAGCGGTTCCGGGAGGTACCGGTCGGGGAGGAAGTGTCCGGGCGCGTCGTGAGGGTATCGGTAGCCGCGTCCCGCTCCCAGCGCGCGCGAGAGGGGCGCATGAGCGTCGCGCAGCGCGTCGGGAATCGGCACGTTGCCGGAGCGGCGGACGAGCTCCGCCGCGCGGTCGCGAGCGACGATGACGCTGTTGGACTTCGGGGCGGTCGCCAGGTAGAGCGCCGCCTCGGCGAGCGGCAGCGACCCCTCGGGAAGGCCGAGGCGCTCGAAGGCCTGCGCCGCGGCTTCCGCCAGCACCAGCGCTCGCGGGTCGGCGAGACCGACGTCCTCGGCGGCGAAGATCACCATGCGCCGTGCGGCGAAGCGGGGGTCCACGCCCGATTCGATCATCCGCATCAGGTAGTACACCGCGGCGTCGGGATCCGAGCCGCGCATCGATTTGATGAACGCCGAGGCCAGATCGTAGTGCACGTCACCCGCACGGCCGGAGCGGAGCAGCCGGCGCTGAGCGGCGATCCGCACGTCCTCCGGCTCGATGCGGGCGCGGCCTTCCCCTTTCTTCCGCGCGAGAGCGGAGGCGGCGGCGAGTTCGAGCGTGATGAGCGCCCGGCGGCCGTCGCCGTCGGCATCGGCGATCAGGGCGGACAGCGATTCCTCGGGCAACTCGATCGGGAGCGTACCGAGCCCCCGCTCGGCGTCGTCGAGAGCCCGCTCGACGATCGTCCGGATCTCCCCCGCGCTCAGGGGGGCGAGCGTGAGCACCCGGCAGCGCGAGACGAGGGGCGCGACGACCGTGTGCGCGGGATTCTCGGTCGTCGCCCCGATCAAGGTCACGGTCCCCCTCTCCACGTGCGGGAGCAGGGCGTCCTGCTGGCCTTTGTGGAAGCGATGGATCTCGTCCACGAACAGCACGGTCGTGCGCCCGGCGGCGCGGGCCTGGCTCGCGCGATCCACGACCCGCCGCACGTCGGCGACGCCCGAGGTCACCGCCGAAAGCGCCACGAACTCGGCGCCCGCCTCCTGCGCTACCAGGCGGGCGATCGTCGTCTTGCCGGTTCCGGGCGGTCCCCAGAGGATGAGCGAGGGGAGCGTGCCGGCATCGAGCGCCCGCCGGAGGATCCCGTCGGGCCCGATCAGGTGGCGCTGGCCGACCACCTCGGCGAGCGACCGGGGCCGCATCCGCTCCGCCAAGGGAGGGCGGGCCCCGGGGCCTTTCGGTGGGAACAGCGTCCGGGTCATCGCTCATCCGCCCGCGCCGGCAGCGCGCTCGCACCGCCGGCCCACCGGGGCGGGCGGTTCGTCCGTCGGCGCCGCCGGCGAGCCCGCGCGGGCCCACACGGCCGGCCGACTCGCGGGAAGAGGCCGCCGGCGGAGCGCCCATCGGCGAGCGCGGTCCGAGCCGAGGCCCCGGGGCACGGCGGGCGGGCGCCCGCCGGCACCGTCGGGGAGGCGGCCGGGCCGGGCGGCGGGGCTCCCGAGGCTCATCCGCGCTCCGGGTGGGCGGCGCCCACCAGCTCGTTCACGTCTTCGACGCCGTGCTCGGCGCACCAGCGGGAAAGGCCGGCGACCAACCGGGCCGCGACCGAGGGATCGCCGAAGTTGGCGGTGCCCACCTGCACCGCCCGTGCCCCGGCCAGGAGAAACTCGACCACGTCGCGGACGCTGGCGATGCCCCCGATCCCGATCACCGGAACCTCCACCGCACGGGCGACCTGCCACACCATCGCGACCGCCATCGGCCGGATCGCGGGACCGGAGAGCCCCCCGGTTCCGTGCGAGAGCACGGGCCGCCGGCGCTCGATGTCGATGACCATCCCCACGAACGTGTTCACCAGCGACAGGGCATCGGCGCCGCCGGCGACCGCGGCGCGCGCCGGTTCGGTGATGTCGGTCACGTTGGGGGTGAGCTTCACCCACAGCGGCCTGTTCGTCACGTCGCGCACGGCCCGCGTCACCCGCTCCACGGCCGCGGGAGACCGGCCGATCTCGAGCCCGCCCTCGGCGACGTTCGGGCAGGACAGGTTCAGTTCGAGGGCGGCGATGCCCGGTTCCCGCTCGAGGCGCTCGGCCACCGCCACGTAGTCTTCGACGCGGTGGCCGTACACGTTGACGACGACCGCCGTGTCGCGCTCGCGCAGCGCCGGGAGCTTTTCGCGGGCGAACCGCTCGACTCCCACGTTCTGCAGCCCGATGGCGTTGAGCATTCCGCAGGGTGTCTCGACGATCCGCGGCGGCGGGTTGCCGGACCGCTCCCGGGGCGAGATCCCCTTCACGACCACCCCGCCGAGGGACGCGAGATCGAAGAACGGCTCGTACTCGAGACCGTAGCCGAACGTCCCGCTCGCGGTGAGCACCGGGTTCCGGAGAACCAGGTTCCGGCCGACGTCCACCGAGAGCCGCGGCGCGCGGTTCACAGCGCCACCTCGCGGGCGTCGAACACGGGGCCCTCGGTGCAGACGCGCGCGTATCGCTCGAAGGGCGTCGCCGGACGGCGGCGCTCGACCACGCATCCGAGGCAGACCCCGAATCCGCACGCCATCATCTCCTCCAGGGCGAGCTGGCAGGGGACGTTGCGCTCGAGGCAAAGCTCCGCCGCCGCCTTGAGCATCGGCGCCGGACCGCAGGCGTACACGACCGCCTCCCCGCCGCGTTCCAGCTCGTCGGCGAGTGCGTCCGTCACCAGCCCGCGCCGCCCGCACGACCCGTCTTCGGTCACGGGAACCACCCGGCAACGCGAGGAGAACCAGTCGAGCAGCGGCAGGTCGGCTCGCGATCGTCCGCCGTACAGAAGCGTCGCCGACGCCGCGCGCGGACCGAGCTGTTGGAGGAGCAGCGGGAACGGGGCGACCCCGATCCCCCCGGCGACGAGGAGGGCTCGGGACCCCGCTCCAGCGCCGTCCGGCGTCCAGAAGCCGCGTCCCAGGGGGCCGAGGACCGCGAGCCGGGCCCCGGGACGGAGCCGGCTGAACGCGGCGGTGGCACGCCCGAAAACCTTGTAGAGGATCTCGAAGGTCGCTGGGCCGCCCGCTTCGCTCCCCACGCGAGCCACCGAAAACGGGCGGCGCAGGAGCATCGCTCCGAGGTCCGGCAACCCGATCATCACGAACTGGCCGGCGCGCGCACTCCGGGCCAGTTCGGGCCAACGGAGCCGCATCAGATGGCAGTCGCCGCCGAGCGCCTCCTGCGCGACCACTTCCACGGACCGGTTCTCGCGCATCCTGATCTCCGCGGCGCATTATCGCCCACGCTCCGGCGCGTGCCCTGCGCCGCCGATCCCCGATAATGGCGCACCAGAAGGAGACACGATGCCGGAAAGGGCGCGCAGGAGGCGAGGGGCCGCCGCACTGTGGCTCGTGGCCGATGCCGCCGTGGCTGGCATCTTCCCCGGGCTGGCGGAAGCGCTGTTGCTCTTCGTGCTCACGCCCGACAGGCCGCTCACGCTCGGCGGCTACCTCGCTGCGCTCGTGGCGCTCTCGCCCCAGATCCTCGGCGCGTTCGTGCTCCTCGGCCCCGCCTTGGTGCTGGCCGGCCGCGCGCTCGCGGTGGGCCGTTTCACCCGGCGCGGCCTCTCGCGCCGCTACATCCTCCGCTTCGCGCTGCTCGACGCCCTCCTGATCGGAGCGGCCGCAGCGCATCAGTACCGTTCGCTCGGCGGGCTCCTCCCCCCGCAGGGGCGCGTCGCGCTGGCCCTGGTCGCCTCGTCGACCCTGGCCGCGGCCGGGGTCCTGGCCCTGTTGGCGGCTCTCGACCTCCGCCGGGAGGGGAGTGTCGGAGGGCCTTGGCTGGCTGCCGTGGCGCTGGGCTTTCTCGTGGCGCTCGGCGTGGCGGCGAGCCTCCGGCGGGTGCAATCGCCGGATCCCGTGCCGGTGGATCTCCCCGGCTTCGAGGCCGAGCGGACGCTCCTGGTGGTCGAGATGCCGGGTTGGACCGCCGCCGAGCTGGCCCGTCACGCCGACCGGGGTGACCTGCGGGCGGTCGCCCGGCTGGCCGCCACCGGAACGCTCGCCGAAGTGGCCGGCCCGCCGCCGGCCGATCCGCTCGCCCTGCACGCCACGCTGGCGACCGGCCAGCCCCCGCGGGTCCACGCGCTGTTCGGCCAGCACCGGTACCGGCCGCTGTGGGACCGGCGGTCGTTCGCCGTGCTCCCGCGGGGGCTCCTGCTCGCCCCGCTGCTGGGGACGCGGCTGTGGGTGAGGGTTCCGGTCGCGGGCGAGTCGCTCCGCGCGGTGGCGCTGCCGGGCATCGCGCGGGGCCTGGGGCTGAAAGCGGCGGTCATCGGCGATCCGCTGGCCTGGCGCGAGCCGTGGTGCGTTCCGGCGGCCCGGCTCGGCCCGGGACGGGAGATTCCGCTGCCCGGCGGAGGGTCGGTCACCTGTCCCGATCCCGGCGATCTGGCCTCGCGCTATTTCCAGACCCCTGCGGAGCGCCTTCAGGGGAGCCGGCGGCTCGCGGGCGAACTCCGGGACGCGTTCGCGGCGGACGCCTGCGCGATCGAGATCGCCGCTCGAGCTCTGGCGGCGGGGGTTCCGATCGTGCACGTCCGGCTCGCCGGGCACGGGCGGGCGGCCCTCCGGTTCGCCGGGTTCAGGCCGGAGAGCCGCGCCCGCGCCACGGGCGACCGCGAGGTGGCCGCCTATCGCCACGTGCTGCGCCGGTACCGCCACGATCTGGACGAGAGGCTGGCTCCCCTGGTGGACGAGATTCTCCGCGGGGGCGGACTGGCCGCCATCGTGTCCCCGTTCGGGGTGCGCCCCCGGCAGGATCCGCTCCGGCTGGTCGAACCGCTCCTGGGGCTCGACCGTCCCACCGCCACGCTCGCCGGTCCGGTCCCCGGCGCGCTCCTCCTCGCCGGTCCGGGGGTCGGCCGGAAGCGAGCGCCCGATCGTCCCGTCCCGCTCGTCTCGGTCCTCCCCACGCTCCTGTGGGCGCTGGGACTGCCGGTCGCCGAGGACGCGGGGGCGGTCGCGTTCGAGCTGTTCGAGCCCGAGTTCCGCGCGGCCCACCCGGTCGTCACCGTCCCGAGCTTCGACGCGAGGCGGGCCGGGCGTTGACCGGCGAAGGGCCCCGTGCTAGGAAACGCCGACCGCGGCGGGGACCGCGGGGGCGGACGGCTCCTATGACGCGAGCGAAGACGTTGATGGACGCCGCGGCCGTCGCCGCGGCGATCGAGCGGCTCGCGGGGGCGGTCCTGGCCGGAGTGGGGGAGGGGGCGGCCCTCGTCGGCATCCATACCCGCGGCATCCCCATCGCCCGGCGGATCGCCGCCCGGATCGGGGCGGCGTCCGGTGAAGCACCTCCACTCGGCGAACTCGACATCGGTTTGTATCGCGACGACGTGGCCCGAGGCCGCGAGCGGCCGGTGCTCCGGCGGACCGAGATCCGGTTCCCGCTGGACGATCGGGTGGTGGTGCTGGTCGACGACGTCCTGTTCACCGGCCGGACGATCCGTGCGGCGCTGGACGCGCTCACCGACCTCGGGCGACCGCGGGCGATCCGGCTGGGAGTGCTGGTCGATCGGGGCGGCCGCGAGCTGCCGATCCAGGCCGACTTCGTCGGCGCCACGCTCGCCGTTCCCCCCGAGCTGGCGGTGGAGGTCCGGCTCGAGGAGGTGGACGGGGGCCCCGACCGGGTGCTCGCCGTTCCCTGGGCCGATCGGCGGGCGGATGCCGCCCGACAAGAGGACCGCTCGCCATGAGCGCACCTCCGCGCCATCTCCTCGGCACCAGGGGACTTCCCGCGGAGCGCGCGCTCGAGATCCTCGAAACGGCCGAGAGCTTCCGCGAAGTCTCGCTGCGCCCGATCAAGAAGGTCCCCGCCCTGCGCGGGAAGACCGTCGTGAACCTCTTCGTCGAACCGTCCACCCGGACGCGGGTCTCGTTCGAACTGGCCGCGAAGCGGCTCTCGGCCGACGCAGTCAACCTCTCGGGAAGCGCGAGCAGCCTCCGCAAGGGGGAAACCCTCGCCGACACGGCCCGGACCCTGGAGGCGATGCACCCGGACGTGATCGTTATCCGGCACCCGGAGCCCGGGGCGGCCCACCTCCTCGCCCGCCACACGAGGGCCGCGGTGGTCAACGCCGGAGACGGCACGCACGAACACCCCACCCAGGCGCTGCTCGACGCGATGACGATCCGCCATCACTTCGGCCGGCTCGCCGGGCTGAAGGTGGTGCTCGTCGGGGACATCGCCCACAGCCGAGTCGCGCGCAGCGACATCCACCTGTTCCGGACGCTGGGGGCGGAGGTGACGGTGTGCGGGCCCCCGACCCTGATCCCCCTCGGCATCGAGGATCTCGGGGTCAGGGTCGCCTACCGGATCGAGGAAGCGGTCGAGGGCGCGGACGTGGTCATGGCGCTGCGGATGCAGCTCGAGCGGCAGCGGGGCGGGTTCGTTCCGTCGCTCGCCGAGTACTCCCGGTTGTTCGGTCTGACGGCCGAGCGGATCGAAAGGATGGCCCCGGACGGAATCGTGATGCATCCGGGCCCGATGAATCGCGGGATCGAGATCGGCGGGGAAGTGGCCGACGGACCGCGGGCGGTGATCACCGAGCAGGTCGAAAACGGCGTCGCGGTGCGGATGGCGGTGCTCTATCTCCTCGCGGGGGCTGACGGTGGATAGGCTTCTCCTCAGGGGCGCCCGGGTGGTCGATCCGGCGTCGGGACTCGACGGCGTGCGGGACGTTCTGGTCGCCGGCGGCCGCATCGTGTCGGTCGCGGCCGGCATCACCGAGCGCCCGCCGGTGACGATCGATCTCGACGGGCTCGTGCTCGCGCCCGGGTTCATCGACATGCACGTCCATCTGCGCGAACCCGGCCAGGAGCACAAGGAGACGATCGCCAGCGGCTGCGCGGCCGCGGCCGCGGGAGGGTTCACCGCGATCGCCTCGATGGCGAACACCGAGCCGGTCAACGACTGCCGCGCGGTGACCGAGATGATCCTCGCGGAGGCCCGGCGGCACGGGTCGGTCAGGGTCTACCCCGTGGGTGCGGTGTCGAAAGGGCTCGAGGGGCGGGAGCTGGCGCCGATCGGGGAAATGGTCGAAGCGGGAGCGGTGGCGGTTTCCGACGACGGCCGGCCGATCGAGGATGCTTCGCTCATGCGGCGGGCCCTCCAGTACGCGCGCCTGTTCGGGATTCCCGTGCTCGCCCACGAGGAGGACCCCTCGCTCGTGGGGGACGGGGTGGCCCACGAGGGCCCCGTGGCCGCGCGCTTGGGGCTGCCCGGCTGGCCGGCAGCAGCGGAAGACTCGATGATCGCGCGCGACCTCCTGCTCGCCGAGGACGTCGGCGGGCGGCTCCACATCCAGCACGTGACGACCGGCCGCGGCCTCGAACTCATCCGGTGGAGCCGAGCCCGGGGCGTGCCGGTGACGTGCGAGGTGACGCCGCACCATTTGACGCTCACCGACGAGGCGATCGAGGGTTTCGGGACCAACTACAAGATGAATCCGCCGTTGCGAACGGAAGAGGACCGCCGCGCGCTGGTCGGCGCACTCGCCGGGGGCGAGGTCGATGCGGTGGCCACCGATCATGCTCCGCACCACCGGGACGAGAAGGCCGTCGAGTTCCGGCAGGCGCCGTTCGGGGTCGTCGGTCTCGAAACCGCGGTGCCCGTCCTGCTCGACCGCCTCGTCCGCACCGGCGAGGTACCGCTGCCCGCGCTCGTCGCGGCGCTGTCGACGGGCCCGGCGCGGGCTCTCGGCGTGGCGGGTGGACGGATCGCCCCCGGTGAGCCGGCGGACTTCACCGTCCTGGATCTCGAGCGGGAGCGTACGGTCGAAGCGGCCGGTTTTCGGAGCCGGGCCTCGAACACGCCGTTCGAGGGGTGGTCGCTCACCGGGTGGCCGGTGATGACCGTCGTGGCGGGGCGGGTGATCCACGACTCCCGGTGAACGGGCGCTCGCGCGGCCGGATGCTACAGTTGAAGCGGGACGGCGGGACGAGCGGCAAGGAGACGTGACGACGATGCGAAAGGCCGGAATGCGGATGGCGATCGCGATCCTCCTGGCGGCCGGAACGGTGGGTGCGGCGCGGGCGGTTCCGCCGGAGCAGCCAGCGGGCCACTCCGAGCTGGAGGAGGGGGAGCGGCTGATCCGGCAGCGAGACTGGGCCGCGGCGGAGAGCTGGTTCTACCGGTTCGTCAAGGATCACCCGGACAACGCCGAGGCCCTCCGAAAGGCGGCCGTCGTCGAGCTGCGACGGCCGGGCGGAGACGTGGTCCGGGCTCGCAAGTATCTCGAGCGCGCCCTGAAGATCGAGCCGGACAATCCGGTCGGGCTGATCCTCGCGGCCAAGCTCCACGAAGTGAAGGGGGAGAAAGCGGAGACGGCGAAGATCTGCGACCGGTTGATCGAGATGGGGCCGGGGCGCTCCGATCCGGTCCGCGCGAGCGCCGTCCACATGTGCCGCTTCATCCGCGGTGTTCTGTACGAGGATGCCGGGGATTGGGATCGGGCGGTGGAACTTTTTCAGAAGGTGCTCGAGCGGGAGGTTCACCACGCCTACGCGGAGTACGAGCTGGGGCAGATCGCGTTGGCCAGGGGGAGCAAGGAGGAAGCCGCTGAGCACTTCCGGAAGGCGGTGGAGGACCTCAATCGCTGGGCCCCGATCGAGTCCTGGCTGTACCCCTCCGGCCGCTACGCCTACGTGCGCGAAAACGCCTCCTACGAGCTCGGGCGCGTGCTGACCGAGCTGGGCCGCGCCGAGGAGGCGATCGCGGTGCTCGAGCCGCTCTTCCGGCAGGTCGAGCTGCGGGACAAGTCGCGGCAGCGGCCCCAGGTGGCGCCGAAGGCCCCGGTGGAGCGCGACCCGGACGTGCGTTTCGAGAACGCTCCGTACGCCTATGCGGAGGCGCTCGCGGCGGCGGGCCGGCGCAAGGAGGCGGCGAAGATCTTCAAGGCCTTCTCCCGGATGCACCTCGGAGATCCCGAGCTGCGGCAGAAGGCCCGCTCGCGGGCGAAGCGGCTCAAGTGAGCCGCAGCCCCGCTTCGGAGGCCTGATGAACGGCCTGTCGGAGACGAGTCTTCCGGGCCTGCCCCGCGTCGGCCGTGGAAAGGTGCGGGACATCTACGACCTCGGTGACGCCCTGTTGTTCGTCTGCACCGATCGGATTTCCGCCTTCGACGTGGTGCTGCCCCAGCCGATTCCCGACAAGGGAAGAGTGCTCAACCAGCTCAGCGCCTTCTGGCTGGAATGGAGCCGTCCCCTGGTCGCCAACCACCTCGTGACCGCCAGGTTCGACGAGTTCCCCGCGGAACTCCGTCGCTTCGGGGACCAGCTCGCCGGGCGCGCGTCGATCGTTCGCAAGGCGGACATGTTTCCCGTGGAATGCGTGGCACGCGGCTACCTCGCCGGGTCCGGGTGGAAGGAGTACCGCGAGCGGGGCACGGTGTGCGGGATCGAGCTCCCGCCGGGACTTCGCGAGGCGGACCGGCTTCCGGAGCCGATCTTCACTCCGGCGACGAAAGCGGAGAGCGGGCACGACGAGAACATCCCGTTCGAGCGGATGGCCTCGCTCGTGGGCCGGGAGACCGCGGACCGGCTCCGGTCGCTCACGCTCGAGCTGTACGCGCGGGCGGCGGAGTACGCGGCGGAGCGGGGAATCATCATCGCCGACACGAAGTTCGAGTTCGGGGTGATCGACGGGCGCATCGCCCTGTGCGACGAGGCGCTGACACCGGACTCCTCGCGCTTCTGGCCGCGCGACGGCTACGAGCCCGGCCGGCCGCAGCCCTCCTACGACAAGCAGTTCGTCCGCGACTACCTGGAGACGCTGGACTGGGACAAGAAGCCTCCCGGGCCCGATCTGCCGCCGGAGATCGTCGAGGGAACCCGGCGGCGGTACATCGAGATCTTCGAGATCCTGACCGGCCGCTCGTTGGCGTGACGGACGGCCGGATCCCGACTCAGGCGAGGAACTCGCCGAGGCGGCGTGCCGCTTCGGCGGCACGCGACACGATCTCGCGGGTGGAGGCGCCGGCCGGACGGGACCGTTCGAGGAGACCCGCAAGGCGGGACAGCGCCCGCTCCGGCTGGTCCTCCGGGAGGTCGCCCCGCTCGAGGGCGCGCGCGAGAGCATCGCGGGCACGTCGCGGTGCGTCGAGATCGCGGCAGAAAAGAACCAGGTCGGCCCCGGCGCGGAGGGCGCGCAAGGCCCGCTCTCCCGGTGAGGGCCACGCCCGCAGGGCACCCATCGTGAGGTCGTCGGTGATCACCAGACCCTCGTACCGGCACCGCTCGCGCAGCCAACCCGTCACGAGGCGCTCGCTGAAGGTCGCGGGCAGCGGATCGCCGGGATCGACGGCCGGGTACCAGGCGTGGGCGATCATCACGAGGGGTGACCGTGCCGCGAGTTCGCGGAACGGGCGCGCGTGCCGGTCCCACAGGCGGTCCGCGGCGGCCTCGCAGACCGCCAGGGACTCGTGGGTGTCGGTCTCCGTCTCCCCGAGACCCGGGAAGTGCTTGAGGCAGCCGGCGACGCCCGCGGCGGCAAGGCCGGCGAGGACGGCTCCGGCCGCCGCGGCGACCCGTCCCGGCTCGGCCCCGAACGCGCGCGGACCGATCCCGTTGGACCCGTCCCCTTCGTCCAGGTCGACCACCGGTGCGAAGTCGATGTCGAACCCGAGGGCGGCGAGGACGTCTCCCACCCCGCGCCAGACCCGCTCGAGCCGCTCGGTCGGCCAGGCGGCCTGGATGCGCGCGGCCGGCAGCCGGGCCAGCGCCGGATCCAAGTGCGCGAGCCGGTTGACGGGGCCCCCCTCCAGGTCGACCGCGAGCGCCGGCGGCTCCGGACAGACCTCTCGGACCCCCAGGATCAGCTCCACGAGCTGGGAG
>RFHH01000206.1 GCA_003696075.1 Acidobacteriota bacterium | reverse complement strand
GAAGGCGCTCGACCAGATGAACTCGGTGGAGGCCATGGAACTGCTCCTCGACCGCCTGCGCCGGGCCAAGACCAACGCCGAGTTCCTCGCCAGCATGGCCGCGTGAGGGCGCGCTGGCGGGGCGCGGGCGGGCCGCCTAGAATCGCCCGACGCCGCGGCCGCCGTCCGCGGCGCCCGCGAGGTGCGACGCCATGAAGCCCGCAATCCATCCCGAGTATCACGAGGTGACCGTCCAGTGCGCCTGTGGGGCCACCTTCCGGACGCGGAGCACGCGGAAGGACCTGCGGGTCGAGCTGTGCTCGCATTGCCATCCCTTCTTCACCGGCAAGCAGAAGCTCGTCGACACCGCGGGGCGCGTGGAGCGGTTCCAGCGCCGCTACCAGGCGGCCGAGAAGAAGGCCCAGCGCCGCCGCAAGGGCAAGAGCTGAGCGCGGCGCCGGCCCGGGGCCCGGCCGCCCCGCCGCGGTCCCTGACGCCATGAACGCCGGACCGCCGATCCTCGAGAAGATCGCCGCCCTGGAGCGGGAGTTCTCCCGCCTGGGGGAGCTGATGGCCGATCCGGCGGTCGCTTCCGACAAGGACCGCTACCGCGAGTGCGCCACCCGGTATGCGGAACTGCAGCCGCTGGTCGAGACGGCCCGCGAGCTGCGCCGCGTCGAGGAGGAGCTCGAGCAGGCGCGCAAGCTCGCCCGGGAGGAGCCGGACGAGGAGATGCGGGCGATGGCGCGGGAGGAGGCCGCGCGGCTCCAGGAGCGGCGCGAGGACCTGCAGCGCCGGCTGCAGCACCTCCTGATCCCGCCGGATCCGCTCGACAAGAAGAACGTCGTCCTCGAGGTGCGCGCGGGGACGGGCGGCGACGAGGCCACGCTCTTTGCCGCGGAACTGCTCCGCATGTACCAGCGGTATGCCGAGTCGCGCGGATGGCGGTTCGAGATCGTCGACCTGTCGGAAAGCGAGATCGGCGGGGTCAAGGAGGCCATCGTCAACGTCTCGGGCGACGGCGTCTACTCCCGCCTGAAATTCGAATCGGGGGTCCACCGCGTGCAGAGGGTGCCGGCCACCGAGTCGCAGGGCCGCATCCACACGTCCGCCGCCACGGTGGCCGTCCTTCCCGAGGCGGAGGAGGTGGAGGTCTCCATCGACGAGGAGAAGGAGCTGCGGGTGGACAGCTTCTCCGCCTCCGGCCCCGGGGGGCAGCACGTCAACCGGACCGCCTCCGCCGTGCGCCTCACGCACATCCCGACCGGAATCGTGGTCCAGTGCCAGGACGAGAAGTCGTGGCACAAGAACCGGGCCAAGGCGATGCGCGTCCTCCGCGCCCGCCTGCTGGACCTCAAGCGGCGCGAACAGCACGAGAAGGAGGCCGCGGCGCGCCGGGGACAGATCGGCACGGGTGACCGCTCGCAGAAGATCCGGACCTACAACTTCCCCCAGGGGCGGGTGACCGATCACCGGATCAACCTCACGCTCCACCGGCTGGAAGCGGTGATGAACGGCGATCTGGACGAGCTGATCGAGGCGCTCGCCGCCTCCGACCGGGCGGAGCGGATGAGGGCGCAGGGGACCGATTGAGTTCCGGAGGTTCCGACCCGCTCGCCCTGATCGCCGAAGCCTCCCGGCGGCTCCGGGCCGCCGGCGTCCCCTCGCCGCGGCACGATGCCGAGCTGCTGTTGGCGCACGCCTGCGGGCGGGACCGGGCGGCGCTCCTCGCCGGCCGCCAGCCGGTGTCGGCGCCGGAACGGGAGCGGTTCCGGCGCCTCGTGGAGCGGAGGGCCGCGCGGGAGCCGCTGCAGCACATCCTCGGGCGATGGCCCTTCCTGGACCTCGACCTGAAGGTGGACGGGCGGGCCCTCGTTCCCCGTCCGGAGACGGAGGACCTCGCCCTGGCGGTGCTCGCCCGCCTGCCCGAGGACCGCCCCCTCCTCGTGGCGGACGTCGGCACCGGAGGGGGGTGCCTGGCGCTGGCGATCGCCAGCGCCCGCCCGCTGGCCCGGGTGGTCGCCGTCGACCTCGAGCCGGCGGCTCTCGCCCTGGCGGCCGAGAATGCGGCCGCTTGCGGCCTCGCTGGCCGGGTCCGTTTCGTCCGCGCCGACCTCCTCGCGCCGGTGGCCCCCGCGGGGGCGTTCGATCTGGTGGTCTCCAATCCGCCCTACGTCGCCCCGGAGGAACTGCCGCACCTGGACCCGGAGGTGCGCCGGCACGAGCCCCGGAGCGCCCTGGTGGCCGGCCGGGGAGGTCTGGCGGTGATCGACCGCCTCGTCAGCCAGGCACCGGCGCGCCTGGCGCCGGGAGGACTGCTGGCTCTCGAGATCGCCCCCGCCCAGGCGCGGGCGGCCCTCGGGCGGCTCCGGGCCGCAGGTCTGGCGGACGCCGCCGTTCTGCCGGACCGGTTCGGCCGGCCACGCGTGGCTCTCGCGCGCCGCCCGGAGGCTTGACAACGATCGGCGCCGATCCCACAAGCTCAGCGGGCCGCCGCGCGGCCCCGGTCATTCGTTCGGACGACAGCGCGGTGAGGCGCGGCAAGCACTGGCCTGGCGTGGATTCGGAACCGATCTGTTCGACGAGATCCGCAGCTCGTTCGAGTCGATGCAGCGCGAGATGGACAACCTCCTGCGCCGGACGCGCCCGGCCCTGACCGGCCGGACCGAGACGGAGATGACCCCGGCGCAGCGCGAGAAGTACGGGAACCTTCCCTTCTGGAGCGGCTACCCGGCCGTGGACGCCTGGATCGAGGACCACAACCTCCACGTGAACGCCGAGCTGCCCGGCATGAAGCCGGACGACATCGAGGTGCTGGTCGAGAACAACCAGCTCGTCATCCGCGGCCGGCGGACGATGGAGCGGACGGAGAAGGACAGGAACTACCTGCTCCGCGAGGTGGGCGAGGGCTGGTTCGAGCGCCGCTTCACGCTGCCGGAAGGCATCGACGCGGACAAGATCAACGCGTCGTACGAGAACGGCGTCCTGCACCTGACGCTGCCCGCCAGCGAGCAGCTCGCTCCGAGGAAGGTCCCCATCCAGATCGGCTCGGGCGAGAAGAAGGCGGAGGCGGCGCACGCCTGATCCGGGCGTGGCGCCTGCCCGAGGGGCCCCTCGCGGGGCCCCTTTTCGTTTCGATCACGCCCGAGGGCGGGGGGTTCCCCGCGGCGGCGATCGCAGGACCGCGGCGGCCGGACTCGGCATCAGCCTCGCGGCCCGTCGCGGGCGGCTGCGGGGCCGCCCCCCGCGTCCCTTCCCCGCCTCACTCGAAAAGCGCGCGGAGGCGGCGCCGGACCTCGGCTCGCGTCGCCCCGAGCCGGCGGGCCAGGCGCGCGACGGCTCGACCCAGGTCGTCCTCCTCGTGCTCGAGGGCCTCCCGGAGCGATGTCACCAGCTCCGGATCGGCCGGAGGCGAATCGCCGCCCGCGGCGGGCCCGACCACCAGGACGAACTCGCCGCGGATGCGCCCGCGGGCCTCGAGGGCGGCGTGGAGTTCGGGAAGCGAGCCGCGCAGGATCTCCTCGTGCAGTTTGGTCAGCTCGCGTCCGAGGCAGGCGGGGCGGGCGCCGAGGATCTCCGCCGCGTCCCCGAGGGCCTCCACGATCCGGTGCGGCGCTTCGTAGAGCACGATCGTGTCGGGGAACCGCGCGAGGTCGCGCAGTGCCCGGCGCCGCGCCGCTCGCTTGGACGGCAGGAACCCGGCGAAGAGGAACCGGTCGGCGGAGAACCCGCTCGCCGAGAGGGCCGCGGTCACCGCGCTGGGGCCGGGAATCGGCTCGACGCGGCAACCCGCGGCGGCGGCGGCGGCCACCAAGCGTGCGCCGGGGTCGGAGATGCCGGGCGTGCCGCCGTCGGTGACGAGGGCGAGGTTCTCGCCCCGCTCCAGACGCGCCACCAGCTCGCCGGTGCGCCGGGCCTCGCTGAACCGGTGCGCGGAGAGGAGGGGCCGCGACAGGCCGAGGCGGGCCAGGAGCTTCCGGGTGCGCCGCGTGTCCTCCGCGACCACGGCCTCCGCCTCGCGCAGGGCCTCCACCGCCCGGGGCGAGAGGTCCCCCAGATTGCCGATGGGGGTGGCGACGACGCGAAGCGTGCCGGGTTTGGCGGAGGACGTCATCGCTTCTTCCTCCGCGCCGCTTCGCGCCGCGCCTGCGCGCGTTCCCAGCGCTGGCGGCGCTTCTCCCGGCGGCGCCGCGCGGCGGCCCGCGCTCGGGCCTCGCGTTCCGAAGGGGGTTCCGGCGAAGCCAAGGCACGTTTCTGGCCGACCGCGGAGGTTCCGGCCAGAAGGGCCCGGCGCCGCGGAAGGCTCCGCGGATCGACCGGGCCACGTCCGACGGGCAGCTCCGCCGAGACCGCGGGACCGGTCACGTGGGGGGCGGTCAGCGGCTCGGAGACCAGAGCCTCGAGGTCCGCCACGAGGTCCCCGAACGGGTACAGCCGCACCGCCTCCGGCAGGCGGCGAGCGAGGCCGCGATCGCGCGTCGCCACCTCCGGCGGAGCCCCGCCGGCCGCCAGCCTCCGCGCCTCGAGAACGATCCAGTCGTCCGCTTCGGCAGGGGGCTCGACGTGCACCACGCGCACCCGGCTCCCCCCGGGGGCGGTGCCGGAACGGGCGCCGTCCCAGACCAGGGCGACCCGCCGGCGCCTGGCCACCGCCCACGTCTCGAGGAGCTCGGTCAGGCGGTCCCGGGCGGCCGGCGTCGGCTCGGCGCCTTCGCGCTCGAGGAGGGCGAGGAGGAGGTTCCACCCGTCGACGAGGAGCCAGGGGTTTCGGGACGGCGTCATCGGCTCTCTCCTCGGGGCCGCCGGGCCCCGGCCGCATTCTCCGGCATAATCGCGCGGGAGAGGGAACGGCGGATGGCGGCCGACGATCATCCGGTCCTGTTCACGGTCGGACACTCGGATCGAAGTGGCCAGGAGCTCGTCGAGCTGCTCCGGGCGGCTGGCGTGCGCGTCGTGGTCGACGTGCGCTCCCATCCTTGGAGCCGGCGCCATCCGTGGCACGGCCGGACCGAGATGGAAAAGCTCCTCCGCGAGTCCGGCATCGAGTACCGGTGGCTGGGAGCCACGCTCGGCGGGCACCGGCCCGACGGCTACGCCACCCACCGCGACACCGAGACCTACCGGCGGGGCCTCGAGGAGCTGCTCCAGCTCGCCCGTCTCCGCACCGCGGCCCTGCTGTGCGCGGAGCGGGAGCCCTGGCACTGCCACCGCCGGTTCATCGCGGACGACGCCATGCGCCGCGGGTTCATCGTCCGCCACATCCTCGACGAGCAGACGCTGGTTCCGCATCAGAAACCGCTGCTCTGAGGCCGAGCGGGGTCGATGCGCCCGGGGGGCCCGGCTATCCTCTGGGGCGCCGCGGACGGAGCCGGCCGCCTCGAGACGAGGGGCGGAGCCGGACGGCCCGCACCGCCGGCCCGCGGCGCGGATGCGGGACCGGCGGAGCCGCCGGGAGGAGCGGCTGCCGCGCGGCGAGGAATCCGATGTCGACGACCCACGGCAGGAAGGCGGGGGCGTGGCGCCGCCTCGGCGGGATCCTGCTCGCCGCCGGGCTGCTGGCGGCGCCCGCGTCGGCCGAGGAGGCTCTCCGCGCTTCGGGCGGGATCCCGGGCGTCAAGAACGTCGCCTTCGACCGGTTCACCGACAGCCCCGAAGCCACCCGCTTCGAGGGGAACGTCGACATCGAATTGGATGGCGGCCGGCTGATCGCGGACGAAGTCGTCTACGACAAGCGGGAGGGGCTGCTGACCGCCGCCGGCAGCGTGGTGCTCTCCTTCGAGGGCGCGGTGCTCGCGGGGAGCCGGCTGACCTACCGGCTCGCCGACGGAACGGGATCGATCGAGGACGTCGTCGGCTACCTCGAGGAGGACCAGGCGATCCTCCGCGCGAAGCGGGTGGACCGTGTCGGCCCTCGCCGCCTCCGGGTCGAGCGCGCGGAGTTCACCACCTGCACCCAGCCCACACCGTACTGGTCGTTCCGCGTGGCGCGGGGAACGTTCGATCTCGGGCGCTACGCGTACCTGCACGGCGTGGCGTTTCGGGCCAGCAAGCTGCCCCTGTTCTACACGCCCTACCTGGTGTGGCCGATCAAGTCCGAGCGGGCCTCGGGACTCCTCTTTCCCGAGTTCCACTCGTCGGACAAGCTCGGCGAGAGCGTTTCCTTGCCCGTCTACTGGGCCTTCGCCGACAACGCGGACGTGACCTTCTATCTCGATTACCACACCAAGGTCGGCCCGGCGATCGGGGCCGAGCTCGTGTGGCTTCCCACCTGGAACGGAAAGGCGGAAGGCTACGCCTACTGGATCAACGACCGCGTCCGGCGGAAGACCCGCTACCGCGTCGACTGGCACCAGCGGCAGCTCCTGCCGCTCGACTTCAAGCTCACCGCCGACATCGAGCAGATCTCGGATTTCGACTACACGATCGACTACGAGACGGACCTCGACCGCGCGGGCATACCGGAGACGCGGTCCACCATCGACCTGACCCGGCTCTGGTCGTGGTACTCGCTGTCGGTCCGCGCCGAGCAGCACGAGCAGTTCTTCGTCGCCGGGAGCCCCGGTCTCCGGCTGATCGGCGAGAAGGTGATCAACACGCAGCTCCCCGAGATCGAGCTGCGAAGCCGGAGCCGCCGCCTCGGACGCAGCCCCGTCCACTTCGCGTTCGTCAGCTCGATCACCGGGTTCCGGAAGCAGTTCTTCGGCGATCCCGCCGCTCCGGTCGCCCGTGAGGAGGATCTCGCGCCGCGTGGCGACAACGCGTGGGCCCGCGCCGACTTCGCGCCCCGCCTGGAGGTGCCCCTGGTCCGGTCCCCTTGGCTCGATCTCCAGGTCGACGCCGCCTGGAGAGGAACGTGGTACTCGGCGCGTCGCGATCCGGCCGACCCACGCGGCATCGACCGGGAACCGCTCTTCCGCAGCCTGTGGAGCGCAGGGATCACGGTGTCGGGGCCCCGGCTCCAGCGGGTGTTCGACACCGCCGGCTGGGAGTTCACACCCCGCCTCAAGCACGTGATCGAGCCCTTCCTTCGCTACGAGTGGCGCCCCGAGGCCGGGAGCGCCGCGGCGGACGTCCTCGTAGTGGACGAGGTCGACGCCGTTCCGGGGCAGCTCTCCCAGGTCGCCTACGGCATTCGGCAGCGCCTCTACGCGCTGCGGCCCGCGAGCGGCGGGCGGCCGGTCAGCCTCGCGACCGCCCCGGGCAATTCCTTCGACGATCTGGACCGGGTGCGCCAGGAGGCGGAGGAGCGGGAAGAGGAGAGCCGGGCCTCCGACCCGGGGGCGGCGGTCGCCGTGGCCGAGAACCTCAACCCGGCGGAGATCCTCAGCGTCGAGCTGTCCCAGAGCTACTCCTTCGTCGGTGACTTGTCGTTCCGGCGCGCCTGCACCTCGTTCGCCGGCGGCCGCTGCGTGGCGAGCCGGGTGGTGGGGAGTCGCCCGTACTCCCCCGTGAGCCTCCGCCTGCGTTTCAATCCGACTCCCGCTCAGAGCGTGGACGCGGCCTACGTCGTCGACCCGCTCAACCGCGCACTCACGGAGACCAGCATCAGCGCCATGCTCCAGTTCCCGCGGGGTGGGTTCTTCCGCGGCTCTTGGTACCGGAGCCGGCCGCCCGATCCCGCATCGGCCTCCGGCCGCGACTTCCTGCGAACCAGCTGGGGCATCGCCCGCGGCCGGCGGTTGAGGTTCGAGTCCGATCTGGACTACGACCTGGAGACGAACCAGCTCGACCACCAGTTCTACCGGATCTCGTACAACACGCAGTGTTGTTCGGTCCGGCTCGGCTACGACCGGCGGGACTTCGCGGCGAACGCGAGACAGGAGTACACACTGGTGATCAACCTCAGCGGCCTCGGCGACGTGATCGACGTCAAGAAGACGAGCAAGCCATGACTTCGGACACGGCGCCTCCAGGGGGGACCACCCGCCCGCTCCGCCCGCTGATCCTCGGAGCGGGCGGTCTGGTGGGGTCCGCGCTCGGCGAGTACTTCGAGCGCCGGTATCCCGACACGGTCTCGGCGACCCGGGTCGAGCTCGACATCACCGACCGGTGGCGTCTCGAGGCGGAGCTGGAGCGGCTCCAGCCGAACGTCGTCATCAATGCCGCCGCGCTCGCCGACGTCGACCGCTGCGAGGCCGACCCGCTTGCGGCCCGCCGCATCAACGAGGAGGGACCGGCGAACCTGGCTGCCGCCTGCGCGGGCGCTCGTTGCAAGGTGGTCCACATCTCCACCGACTACGTCTTCGATGGAAACGCGCGCAGAGAGTACGACGAAGCCGATCCGCCCAACCCGATCAACGTCTACGGGGTGACGAAGCTGCGCGGCGAGATGGCCGTGCTCGAGCGCCTCCCGGACGCGCTCGTCGTCCGGACGTCGTTCGTCTTCGGTCCGGGACGGCCGACCTTCGCCGACCGCATCCTGGAGGCGCTGCGCCGCGGCGAGCGGGTCCGCGCGGTGCCCCAGTGGATCAACAAGCCGACGCACACGGGCGAGATCGCCGCGGGCGTCGAGCGGCTGCTCCTGGCCGGGGAGACCGGGCTGTGGCACGTGGCCTCGTCGCCCGCGGTGGACAAGCTGACCTTCGCCAGGAAAGTCGCCGAGCTCGCGGGGTTCGATCCCGGGAGCATCGAGGCCGTTCCGCCCGAGGCGCTCGGACTGCGCGCCCCGCGCCCGCTGCGGACCCCCCTCTCCACGGCCCGCTACGAAGCGCGCTTCGGTCCCGTCCTCGGAGGCTGGGAGGCGGCGCTCGCCGCCCACCTGGCGGCCCGTTGAGCCCGGGCCCGCGTCAGGGCGCGGCTGCGGGGCGGGGGAGGAGCTTGCGGATCGATTCCGGGAGCCAGCGGGCCCGCCACGGCTGCCCGCCGGCTCGCTCCGGCTGGAAGGGATCGGGATCGCCGGGGGCCCGGTCCCACAGAGCGAGCAGGGGATCGCGGGTGCGGGCGAGGAACGCTCGCAGCTCCGCCCGGAGCGCGGCGAGCGTGGCGGCGCGGGCCGGGTCTTCCGCGAGGTTGCGGCGTTCGCCCGGATCCTCCTCCAGGTCGTACAGCTCCTCGGCCGGGCGGATCACCAGCCGCGCCAGCCGGGCGAGGTTCTCGGGAGACCGGTCGATCTCCCCCGGTGTGCCGCCGTTGCCGAGGCGGAACTCGACGTCGGGCCGGAGGTTCCGGATGAACTTGTAACGGCCGGCGACGATGCTCCGCTGGGGGTAGTACTGGAAGCCCCGCGAGTAGGTGTGCGTGCCGAACACCGGCGGGTGCTCCTCGGAGCGGCCTTCGAGCAGGGGCAGGAGCGAGACGCCGTCCGCCCGCGGGTCGGGCCGCATCCCCATGATCTCCGCGAAGGTCGGCGCCAGATCGACGAGGCTCACCGGGACCGGAACGCGCCGGCCGGCCGGGAGGCGGCCGGGCCACCGGACCACGAGCGGAACTCGAACCCCCGGCTCGTACAGGGTGCGCTTGGCTCCGTCGAAGGGAGGACCGTGATCGCTGGTCACGAAAACGGCCGTGCTCCGGGCCAGGCCGCGCCGGTCGAGTTCCGCGAGGAGGGCGGCGAGCGTTCGGTCGAACCGCTCGACGCGCCGGTTGTATTTCGAAAGGCGGATCCGGGTCGCCCGCTTGACCACCACGAATCCGGGAACGGTCAGCTTGTCCGGCGCCAGGCGTACCGGCCGGGGGAGCGGGAACTCCGGTTGCTGCTCCGAGGGTTCGTGGGGATCGTGCGGGTTGATCATCAGGAAGAACGGGCGGCCCCGGCGCGCCGCCGCGTCGAGCAGGCGTCCGGCGATCTTCGCGATCCCCGCCGTGTCGCCCTGACGGAAGGACGTCCATGGCCGCGCCCAGGGGAAAGCGTCGGCGGGCGCGGCGTGGAGTTTGCCCGCGCCCGCCGCGAAGGAACCCGCCCGGCGGGCGAGCTCAGCGACCGTCGGCACCCCCGGATCGAGCCGGAACCCGTCGCCGACGAAGCCGAGCATGCCGATCCCGTGGGGATAGCGGCCCGTGTAGATCGCAGCGCGACTGGGGCAGCAGATCCCGGTCGTCGCGTAGGCGCGCTCGAAGAGGACGCCTTCGCGCGCGAGAGCGTCGAGGGCGGGCGTCCGCACCAGCGTCTCGCCGTACGCGCCGGCCTGAAGGCCGAGGTCGTCGGCCACGACGAGGAGGATGTTGGGCCCCGGCGGCGGGACGGGCCCGGGCCGGAGCACGGCGCAGCCAGCCGCGGCGGCGATCCAGGCGGCCAGGAGGAGCCGGAGGGGCGATCCCCGGCGATCCCATCGGTGTCGATCGTCCCTCACCCTTCGGCTTCCGATCCCGCAAGCCCGCGGCCGCGCGAGAATACGCCGGCCGGGGAGCTCCGGCCACGGGCGGTTAGAATGACGCCGGCGCACCGGCGGCGCGCGGGCGCCGGGAGAACGGGCGATGTCGGAGCGATGGCCCGCGCTGGCGGCCGCGGCGGCCCTTCTCGTGGCACCGGGGACCCTCGCGGACGGCGATCCGCTCGGCGGGGAGGATCTCGTGCAGCAGGTCGTCAGGGAGGAGCGGCAGCGGGAGCGCCGCGTTCTCGGCCTGGCGGGGGCGGGGGTGGCCTACCCCTCGAAGGTCGAGGCGTCCCTCGGCGCCCTCGTCTACACGATGCCGGCCGCCTACGACTGCCGGAACCTGTGCCGGTTCGAGGGCCTGCTCGTCCGCGCCGAGCCGGGCCTGTCCGCCGGGCGGCTGGGAATCGGCTACGGGCGGGTCTACGGCGGCGCGGCGGGCCAGCCCGCCTTCCTGCACCACCCGCATCTCGGACTTTCGCTCGAGGCCTCCTTCCTCCGCACCTGGAGGGACGCGCCGCTGAGCCCGCCCGTGCGGAGCTTCGCCGGGCTGCAGGCGCGGGTCACGGTGATCGGGGTGCGCTTCAGCGCGGGGGTCTACCGGCAGGTCTCCGGCGGGCCGGCGGAGGATCCGTGGCTCGTGACGGGAGGGATCGGATGGGGGTTCTGAAGAGGGCGCGGTGCCGGGCCCGGTTGCTGCTGGCGCTCGCTGCGGTGTGCGCCCCTCCCGCCGCCGCCCTCGAGACGGACCAGTTCTACGCCTGGACCGACCCGCCGCGGGACGCGACCGCGGCGGTCAACGCCAAGTTCCAGGCCGAGATCGAGGGTGCACTGGAGCGCGTGAACGCCGGCCGCACCCCGCCGAGCTGCCACGAGGTGGCGCGCCGGATCATGTGGCGGTTCCGGTTCGTGATGTTCCAGAACATCGAGGTCTGGGCCATGAACACCCGCCTGGTCGAACGCGTCCCGCGGACGCCGGAGGAGATGGCCCGCTACCTCGATGCCTCCATTTACGGCGAACGGGGCCCGATCGACATCGGGATGAGCATTCCCCCGAGCCCCACGATCCAGGTGGCCGGCGTGCTGATGGGCACCGACAAGCTGGGTCACTTCGTCTCGAGCGGCTGGCGCTACTACGAGCGCTACCGCCGGGCCCGGCGCCGCGGACTGCCGGCAGCGGAGGCGGAAGAGCACGCGATCCGCACCGGCATCCTGGTCGAGCGGCTGATCCTGGGCCGAGCCACCAGCGGCGTGTTCTCGCTGGGCGATCTGGAGGCCAACCACGCCGGGATGAGGTTCTACCGCGACCTGTGCGAGGGTGACTCGCCGTGGCTGGTGCTGGAGAAGGGGCGCTGGCGCATGGCGCGGCCGTTCGACATTTCCCGCTACGTGGGTCCGGAATGGGACGAGTCCTATCAGCCGAACGTCTACGCCGAGCGGCGCTGGCGCCGGGTCCGTCCACGCCTTCTGGCCCATTGCCGGGATCTTCTCGATCCCGCCGTTCGGGCCCGCCGCGCCGCCTACGCCTCCCGCGAACGCGAGACGCCGACGGAGCGGATCGTCGCGGAGCTGGTCGCCGAGGGGCGGCTCCCTGATCCGGAACGATTCACCATCGACCGGAACTGCCCGGAGGAGACGGCGCGTCTCGCGCGGAGCTTGCCCGAGCCCTGACGCGGACCGAAGCTCCCCTCCGAAGGGCAGGTGCGCCGGGATGGGCGAGCTGATCATCTTCCCGCGGTGGCGGGTCATCACGCGCGACGAGGGGTCGGCACCGGGCGACCCGGTGGTCCTCATCGACCCCCGGGGTCGGCGCATCATCGTCGAGGAGGTGCTTCGGAGCCGGCTGGTGGCGCCGGCGGACCCCGGCGGCGGCGTTCGCCGCGAGGTCCTCGTGCGGGCCGGCGGGGGAACGTACCTGGCCGTCTACAGCGAGCGGACGGGCCGCTGGGAGGTCCTTCCGGGCCGGACTCAGCCCTCCTCCTGACGGCGGCCGACGCGGACCTGGGCCGGCCTGAGAACCTGGTCCTTGAACCGGTAGCCGGCGCGCAGCTCCTCGGTGACCACGTCGTGCCGCTCCTCCTCACCCACGGGCTCCACGCCGACCGCCTCCGCCACCCGCGGGTCGAACGGCCGGCCCTCGACGTCGATCCGCTCCAGGCCCTCCTGGCGCATGGCGTCCAGGATCTGCTGGCGCACGAGCAAGACGCCCTTCTTGAGCGGTCCCTCCTCGGCGAACTCGAGGGCCCGGTCGAGATTGTCCAGCGCCTCGAGGATCCGTGCGAAGACGCGGCCGATCGCCTCGTCCACTCGCGCCTGCCGGTCCCGCTCGAGCCGCTCGCGGATCCGCTCCTGCTCCTCGCGATAGCGCTGGAACGCCTCCTGGAACTGGGCGAGGCGCTCCTCCGCGGCGCGGGCCCTCGCCTCCGCGGCCTCCAGCGCCGCGGCGGCGGGTTCCGGGCCGGCCGCCTCCTCCACGGCCTCCTGCTCGCGTTCGATTTCGGCGTCGGGTCTCAATTCTCCCTCCGGGGTGAACCGTCGCTTGTCCTTGACCGGGATCCGCTCCACGTCTCGCTTCTCCGCCATGGCTCTTCGAACCTCTCGGGAACGCTCATGCGACCGGCACGATCACGCGGTAGAGCTGCCGGCCGGCGCGAAGCACGAGCGAGGCCGACCGGCTGTAGACGAGCCGCGGCACGGCGTCGTTGAAGTCGGCAAGGCGCCTCATCCGCCTCCCGTTGAGGCTGACGAGGACGACCCCCGGCCGGAGGCCGCGCCGGCCGAGGTCGCTCTCGGGATCGACCTTCGTCACCACGAGGCCGCCCCGGCCCTCCTCGACGGTGAACCCCAGCAGCCGCAACGCGAACTCCGGAACCCGCTCCTCCGGGAAGGCCTGGACGACCAGGCGCCGGGTCGCCTTCGATCCCTCGTGCCAGATCTCGAGTTCCAGCGCCTCGCCGTAAGGGGTCTCGGCGATCGCGGTGTCGAACTCCGCGCGCGAGTCGACCGCCCGTCCCCCGACGGCGAGGATGACGTCGCCCGCGCCGATGCCCGCTTCCGTCGCCGGAGAATCCCGGTAGACCTTCCGCACCAGAAGGCCGCCGTCCCCCGGCCGGAGCCCGAGGGCGCGCGCCTCGGCATCGCCGAGCTCGGCGACGACCAGCCCGGTCCAGGCGGGGCGGAGCTTGCCGAAACGCTTCAGCTCCTCGAAAACCTTCCGCGCCCGGTCGATGGGGATCGCGAAGCCGAGGTTCTGCCCCCCGGCGACGATCTGGGTGTTGATCCCGACGAGGCGGCCTTCGATGTCGAGGAGGGCGCCGCCGGAGTTGCCGGGGTTGATCGCCGCGTCGGTCTGGAGGAAATCGGCCCATTGCGTCCGCTCGTCGGGCCCGGTGAGCGTCCGCCCCTTGGCGGACAGGACCCCGACCGTCACCGTGTTCTGCAGCCCGAACGGGTTGCCGATCGCGATCAACGTCTCGCCGATCATCAGATCGTCGGACCGCCCCATCGGAACCGAGGGCCACGGTCCCGGCTCGGCCAGCTTGAGGACCGCCAGGTCCGAGGCCCGGTCGCCGCCCACCAGCTCGGCCTCGACCTGCCGGCCGTCGGCGAGCGTCACCGTGATCCGCGAGGCGGCGGAGACCACGTGATCGTTGGTGAGAACGTACCCCTCGGGATCGACGATCACGCCGGAGCCGAGAGAGTTCTGGACCATGGTCCGCCCGGGCGCGTGCGGCCCGCGGCCGAAGAACCAGTCGAAGGGATCGAACCAGTCGTAATAGGGATTGCGGACGAGCACCTCGGTGGAGACGTTCACCACCGCCGGCCCGACCTTCTCGACGGCCCGGACCACGGCGTTCCGGCGCTCCACCTGCGCGCCGGCCGGGGCGCACGTCGCCGCCGCGGCGGCCAGCACGAGGGCGGCCGCCCGGAACGGGTGGCGGCGCTCGGAAACGGTCGTCCTCATCGCCTTCAGGTGCGTCCGGCCGGAGCCGTCAGCGGTGCTGGATCGGGATCCGCCGTGCCGCGCGCGCCTCCCGACGGTCGATGACGATCTCCAGCACGCCGTCGCTCGCGGAGGCGCGAACCGAATCGGGGTCGATGCCGTCCGGAAGCGCGTACCGCCGCGCGAAGCTGCCGAACGGCCGCTCCAGCCGGCAGGCCGCCGAGGCGTCCAGGCCCTGGGGCGGCCGCCGCCGGCCGGCCAGGATCAGGTGGCCCCCCTCGACCCTGACGTCGAGATCCTCGGGGGAGACCCCCGGCACGTCGGCGAGCAGCACGATCCGGTCCGGCAGCTCGTACAGGTCGACGCGCGGGATCCAGTCGCCCGCCGCCGCGGGCGCCTCGCCCGGCTCGAGCCGGCCCATCAGGTCCTCGAAAATGCGGTTGATTCGGGTTCTCAGCTCGAGCAGGTCGTCCATCGGTCCCTCCCGGGCACCCGAGTGTAGCAGCGGCGGCGCGCGCGGCGCAGCGGACGCCGGCTCCCGGGGGCCGCCGGCCCCCGGGG
>RFHH01000205.1 GCA_003696075.1 Acidobacteriota bacterium | reverse complement strand
GCCAGCCCGCCCCGGGCGCGCGCGGAAAGACGCGCGCCCTCGAGCGGAAACGTCCGGCCGTCGACGGCGACCAGGCCCGGCTTGCCGGCGGTCCCGGCCGGCGACGGAAGCGGATGCGCACTCATCGTCGTTCCTCCCTCGCGCCGCCGCTCCGGGCAGTCTATCCGAGGCCGTCCCGATGCCCGGCGGACAGGGCGCTCACGAGGTCAATGCGGGACCCCCCGGACTCGTGACACGGAAAACGCGGTGCGCTCGCAGCGGGCCGGTCCACCGGGCGCTCGCGGGGGGCGGAACGGCGCCCGCGCTCTCCGTTTCGCCTCCGCACTGCGCCGCCGCGCCACGCCGCCCGCCCCCGGTCGCCACCAGTCCCGGCGACCGGTCCCGAAGGGAGATCCGATGCGATAAGCTGCCGAGGGTCGCGGGAGCGGCGGCCCGCCCGCCGGACCTGCGGCTCCGGGCGAAGAACTTCGCGACGACCGGACACGGAGGACCGGCGATGCGAATCTCCCTCCGCGGCGTCGCGGATGCCTTCGATCGGCTGGCACGCGCCGCCGCGGGACTCGGTCTCTCGCTGACATGGACGCTGTATCCCGATGCGCCGCTCCCCGCGAGGAGCGCGCTGCTCGCCGGCTGCCTCGCCAGGCTCGCGGCCGCCCTGCTCGCGATCCGCGGGCACGTGTGGCCGCTCCTCGCGGTGTTCGTTCTGATCACGGGCTGGCTCACCGTCCTGACGCGGCACACCCCTTCCCCGCGGCTGCTTCCGATCGCGGCCGCGTCGCTGCTGGCGCTCTGGGCCCTCGTTCGGCGCGGGCGGGCGCCCGCGCTGATCGCCGCGCGGACCGTTCTCGCCGCCGCCGTGGTCGCCGTCTTCGGCGGCCTCGGTGCGCTGTCCCTCGTGGGGCTGCTCCAGGCCCGCTCTCCGGAGTCGGCCCACTGGAGCGACCTCGCCGTCGAGCCGGAGGCGCCCGTTCCGCCTCCTTCGCCCCGCACGCTCGATGGCGAGCGGATCACCCTCGACGATCCCGGCAAGCTCTACGTGCTCGATTTCATGACCGTCGGTTGCAAGCCGTGCCTCGCGGAACTGCCGGCGCTGGCGCGATTGCAGCGCAAGCTGCACCGCCTCGGAGTCGCCGAGATCCTGTTCGTCATCGGCCCGACACCGGAGGAAGGGGTGCGGATCCTGCGGGAGAGGGCCCCCGGTGCTCTGTTCGCGGTGGGCGAGGACGACTGGGGCGGCCGCAAGGTCGGAGTGCATGCCTTCCCGACCGAGGTGTTCCTGTATCGGGGGCGCGTCGTCGACGCCGATGTCGGCGCGGTTTCCTTGTTCCCCGCGGGTCACCTCGAACGGAGGATCCGGGCCGTTCTCGCGCGGCGATCGAACGCACCGCCAGGACAGCGATCCCGCACGGCGAGCGAAGCCTCCGCCGGAAGACGAGGGCCAGAGGGCGGCCGGCCCTGATCGTCTCCCGGCCGTGATCTATCTTTACCGCATGGACTCGTCCTCGCCGGCACGCCGCATCGCCCGGGCCGCGGTCCCGGCACTCGTTCTGGCGTGCGGTGTCTGCGCTCCGCTCGTCGGCGCCGCGAAGAAGTGGCCGGCACCCGCGCTTCCCGCCGGCGAAGCGCCTTCTGCCGGCGGCGCGGCGGAGCGGCTGATCACCGAGGCCGCGGCGGGGAGCGGCGACCTCGCGCAGGTCGCCCGGCGGGCCGCGGCGGTCGCTTCAAGCTTCCGCCGCTGGGCGCGCGAGCATCTCCGCGGGCCCGACTTCGCCGACGCCGAGCCGCCGGCGCCGGGGGGTTGGGCGGCGCGGGCAGCACCGCGACTCGCCGCCGAGGAAGCGGCGGCGCTACGCGCGGCCCTCACGGCCCCGGACGACGTGGCGAAGGCGCGGGCGAAGCAGGTCCTGCGCCTCCGCTTCCGCCGAATCGCCGTGTTGCGAGCGGGCGAGAGCGCGGCGCTGCGTGCGGCGGAGCGCGACGAGGGGCTCGCTCTCCACGCCGCGCTCCGCGCACTCGAGGCGGCCGAGGGCCGCGAGGCGCCGCGCCTCGCTCGCGCGATCCGAGAACTCCTCCTCGAGCGGCTCGAGGCGGCCGCATCGGGCGATCCCGCTGCCGCCGGGCCGGCGATCACCGGCTGCGCTCTCGCGCTGCTCGCCGACCGCGTGCGCCCCGGGTGGCGCCAGGAGCTCCTCGGCCGGGGATTGTTCCTCGACACCGTCCTGGCGGGCCCTCCGAACATCCGCTGAACGGCGCTTCCCGCCGGAACGCATGAGACAATGGGCGGCCGGCGGCGCCCCGCCGCAGCGGAGGGTGCCGCACTCCGACGGAGTTCCTCCATGACCGCGCCCTGGCTCGTCATCCAGCACGTCCCCTGGGAAGGACCCGGCTCGATCGCGACGATCGCCAGGAACCGCGGCATTGCTCTCGAAACGGTGAGCGCGGGCAAGACCGCTCTGGAGCCGTCCGAGGTGCTCGAGCGTTTCTCCGGGCTCATCGTCATGGGTGGTCCGATGTCGGTGAACGACACTGCAGAGCACACGTATCTGGACCAGGAAAGATCGCTGCTAGCCGCGGCCGTCGCGCGCGGCCGGCCGGTGCTCGGTGTCTGCCTTGGCGCCCAGCTCCTCGCCGCCGCGCTCGGCGCGCGCGTTTTCCCCGGCCCCGAACCGGAAATCGGGTTCGCTCCGGTGCGGTTGACCGAAGAGGGCCGCCGCGATCCCGTCCTCGGCGGCGCCGAAACGATCCCGGCGTTCCACTGGCACGGGGAGACGTTCGAGCTGCCGAAGGGCGCCGTGCTGCTCGGCAGCACCGCGGCCTACCCTCATCAGGCGTTCCGGATCGGATCGTCCGCATACGGGCTGCAGTTCCATCTCGAACTCGACGCGGAACTTTTGGAAGCCTGGCGGCCCCACCTGCCGGATGGGACGCCGCTGGGTGAACCGGACCGCCTCGCCGTCGAGCGGGCGGGGCACCTCGTCTTCGAGCGATTCTTCCGCACCGTCGGTTGACCGCACACCCCCGGTTGCGCACCCCCGTCAGCGGGGACTTTTTCGGCAACCTCCAACGGGAACGTCGCGGATGCCGCTCGATGGGTGGCCTTCAGGTGGCTCCCAGGTAGAGGAAACGACTCCGAAAGGGCCGCGCGCCGCGTGCAGCCCCGAGCGGTCGAAGACCCCGGCCAGCGAGCCGATAGGGCGCACCCCCGGCCGAGGACTTCCCGAACCGCCAGGCTAGGACGCTTCCTCGCCGAGAGAGAGGATCCGGTCGTCGATCTCGCGGACGAGGCGGCGCAGCAGGCGGTCGTCGAGAATTCCGTGCGCGTACGCCTGGCGGACGGTTTCCTTCTCGACCATCGCGAGCTGGCGTTCCAGCTCGCGCCGCTCTTCGTCCAGGATTGCGCCGGCATCGATCGACAGGCGACGGCCCGTCTCCTCGAGCTGCCGGCGGCGGGCGAGCATCTCCTCGCGCAGGCGCTTGTAGATCTCCGGGAGCACGGCGCCCGCCTCGTGCTGGCGCTCGAGGTAGCGCTCCGCCTCGGCGAGCGCGCGCAGGCGCGTGCGCAGCATCACCGCCTCCTCGCGCATGCCGCG
>RFHH01000204.1 GCA_003696075.1 Acidobacteriota bacterium | reverse complement strand
GTTCGCAGCGCCCAGAAAACGGCGAAGAGCGCCGGCGCGGCGGCCGCGCGGCGCACGCACCGGGGAAGCCGCCGCCACGCCGCCGCGAGCCTCGACGCCACGGCTGCGACGGCGCTCGCCCCCCGGGGAACCGCCGCGGCGGCGAGCGCCAGGCTGATCGCGGCCCGCGCCGCGGACGGCAGTCCGGCGAGCTGGCGGAGCGCCCACAGGTGGCGGTGGATGAACTCCTGCGGGAGCGCCGGGAGAACCCACACCGCGGCCACTCCGAAGGCGGCGAGGGCCGCGCCGAAGGCCACGTCGGCGCGTCCCGGGACGCCGCCCGCGGCGCTTCCGGTCGTGTCGGGCCCGCCCACGCTTCCGTCCTCCTGGAGATCGTCGCCCGGCGCGGAGCATAGCGCCCCGCGCCGGGCTGCGGGCGGAGGCCGCCGGTAAGATGGCCGGGCGCCGCAGCGGGCGGCGGAGGAGGCGCCGATGGATCTCAAGGGCAGGGTGGCGATCGTGACCGGCGCGAGCCGCGGCATCGGCCGGCGGATCGCGATCGACCTCGCGGCCGCCGGGGCGGACGTGGTGGTCGCGGCGAAGACGGATCGACCGCACCCGAAGCTCCCGGGCACCATCCACGAGACGGCGGCCGAGATCGAGCGCCGGGGGGCGAGGGCGCTGCCGGTGAAGGTGGATGTCCGCGAGGCCGAAGCGCTCGAGGATCTCGTCCGGCGCACCCTCGACGCTTTCGGGCGGGTCGACATCGTGATCAACAATGCGGGTGCGCTGTGGTGGCAGCCGGTGCTCGACACGCCCGCGCGCCGCTTCGACCTGATGATCGGGGTCAACGTGCGCGCGGCCTTCCTGCTGTCGCGTGCGGCGGCGGCGGCGATGATCGATGCGGGGCACGGAGGTCACATCGTGATGATGTCTCCGCCCCTGGACACGCGCCCGCACCCGGGAGTCGTGGGCTACACGATCAGCAAGTTCGGCATGACGATGGCGGCGATCGGCATGGCCGAAGAGTTCCGTTCCCACCGGATCGCGGTGAACAGCCTGTGGCCCGCGACGATGATCGAGTCCCAGGCGACGATCGGCTGGGGCCTCGGTGATCGGCGCCAGTGGCGCCGGCCCGAGATCGTCAGCGATGCGACGCTGGCCCTCGTCCGCCGCGATCCGGCGGAGGTCACCGGACGCCAGCTGATCGACGAGGATTTCCTCCGAGAGTGCGGCGTCACCGACTTCTCCCGGTACCGCTGTGATCCGGACCACGAGCCGCCGCGCATCCCTTTCTCGGCCCTCTCGGAGACCGTGTGGAGGCGGGCCCGGAAGGACCGCACCTGAGGTGCGGCCGGTCGGTGCGTCCGCCGGCGGACAGCGCGCGCCGCGGCGGGCCCGGTGCGGCGGCCTTCCCCTGCGGCCCCGACCTTGCACGGGGGCCGGCGGGAGGACCGGGATGGATCGCCCCAACGGCGCCGCCGCCCCGTGCGACATCGAACCGCTCGCCGAGATCCTCGGCGGGCGGGGTCGGCGCGGACGGGAACGGGCGGCGGCGCTGTTGCGCCGCTTCGGCAACCTGGCCGGGGTGATGGAGGCGGCGGCGGCCGGCGCGCCCGGGCTCACCCCTTCCGAGGCGCGCCGGCTGGCGGCCGTCCTGCGCCTGTGGAAGCGCCTGGACGCGGGCGAGTCGCGTCCGGCGCTCCTCTCGCCGGAGGCGGTGGGCGCCATCGTCCGCGACATCGCCGCGGCCCGGCGCGAGCATCTCGTCGGTCTCTACGTGGATGCTCAAGGACTCCTGATCGCTCGGGAGACGGTCGCCGTCGGAACGCTCAACGTCGCCCATGCCGTGCCGCGCGACGCGCTGGAACCGGCGCTCCGCCTCGGCGCGGCCGCCCTCATCCTGGCCCACAATCACCCCTCCGGGTGCGCGGAGCCCTCCCGGGAGGATCTGCGGTTCACCGACGCGGTGGCGCGCGGAGCGCGCCTGCTCGGCCTCGACCTGTACGACCACGTGATCGTGACCCGCTCGGGCTGGACCTCCCTTCGCGGGCGGGGGCACCTCGACCAGGCGTCCTGAACGCGGCCGCGGCGGCGGCCGGCGAGCCGGTATACTCGCCCGCCAGCCCGGCTGCCGGCGGGGCGCCGGCTGGCGGACGAGGAGCGAGCACGTGACCGAGCGAGAGGTTCCGGCGGGCGGCCCGGAGGCGAAGGCGGACGCTCCCGAGCCGCCGATCACGCGCATCTTCAGCGGCATGCAGCCCTCCGGGGAGCTGCACATCGGCAACTACCTCGGAGCGCTCAAGACGTGGGTGGAGCTGCAGGACCGGTATCCCTGCATCTTCAGCGTCGTCGATCTCCACGCCCTCACACAGCCTTACGACCCGAAGGAGATGCCGGACCGCATTCGCGAAATGGTGCTCGGCTGGCTCTCCGCGGGCCTCGATCCCGAGCGCTGCACGATGTTCGTCCAGTCGACGGTGCCCGAGCACGCCGAGCTCGCCTGGATCCTCAACACGTTGACCCCGATGGGGCTGTTGGAGCGGATGACCCAATACAAGGACAAGGCGAAGAAGCAGCCGGAGAACGTCAACGTCGGGCTCTTCGACTATCCGGTCCTCCAGGCGGCCGACATCGTCATCTACAAGGCCGACGGCGTTCCCGTGGGGGAGGATCAGGTCCAGCACATCGAGTTCACGCGCGACGTGGTGGGGAAGTTCAACAACCGCTACGGCCCGACCTTTCCGATGCCCCGCGCGCTGCTCTCCCCGGCGCCGAGGGTCATGGGACTGGACGGCGAGCGGAAGATGTCGAAGAGCCTGGGGAACCACATCTCGCTCAACGATCCTCCCGACGTGGTCTGGCAGAAGATCGCTCCGGCGAAGACCGACGTGCGGCGCAAGCGGAGGACCGATCCCGGGGTTCCCGAGGACTGCAACATCTACAGCTACCACCGTTTCTTCTCCTCGGCCGACGAACAGCGCTGGGCCGCCGAGGGTTGCCGCACGGCCGCCATCGGCTGCCGGGACTGCAAGAAGGTGGTCGCGAGGAACATCAGCGCCGTCATCGAGCCGATGCGGGAGCGGCGTGCGGAAATCGAGCGCCACCCGGACCGCATCGCCGAGATCCTCGCCGCCGGCACCGAGAAGCTCGCCCCGATGGCTCGGGCCACGATGGAGGAAGTCCGGGGGCGCCTCGGCATTCCCGTGGCCGGTCGCTACGGGGCCGGCCGCGGGAGGACGGCACGGTGAGCCCGAAGTTCCCCCCGGTGGAGGAGCAGCTCGCGATCCTCCGGCGGGGCGTGGTCGACCTGACGTCGGAGGAGGAGCTGCGGGCCAAGCTCGAGCGGTCGCGGGCTTCGGGGCGGCCCCTGACGGTGAAGGTCGGGTTCGACCCCACCGCGCCCGATATCCATCTGGGGCACACCGTGCTGATGTCCAAGATGCGCGAGTTCCAGGATCTCGGACACCGCGTCGTCTACGTCATCGGCGACTTCACCGCCTCCATCGGGGATCCGTCGGGGAGGTCGAAGACGCGTCCTCCGCTGTCGCGGGAGCAGATTCTCGCCAACGCCGAGACCTACACGCGGCAGGCGTTCATGATCCTCGACGAGGCCCGAACCGAGACACGGTTCAACTCCGAATGGCTGCTCCCGCTCGGCGCGGATGGCATGGTCAAGCTCGCCGGCCACTACACGGTGGCGCGGATGTTGGAGCGGAAGGACTTCAAGCAGCGGTTCGAATCGGGAAGCCCGATCTCGATCCACGAATTCCTCTATCCGCTGGCTCAGGCCTACGACTCGGTCGCTCTCGAGGCCGACGTGGAGCTGGGCGGCACCGACCAGCTGTTCAACCTGAACGTCGGGCGGGAGATCATGCCCGATTACGGTCTCGAGCCGCAGGTCATCATGACCATGCCACTGCTCGAGGGCACCGACGGCGTCCAGAAGATGTCGAAGTCCCTGGGGAACTACATCGGGGTGACGGAGCCGCCGGACCAGATCTACGGCAAGGTGATGTCGATCAGCGACGAGCTGATGCTGCGCTGGTACGACCTCGTGAGCGGCCTTCCTGCCGCGGAGGTGGAGGCCCTGAAACGGGCGCTCGCGGCCGGCGAGGCGCATCCGCGGGAGGCGAAGGCCCGCCTGGCACGGCTGATCGTGGCCCGGTTCCACGGTGAGGACGCAGCGCAGCGAGCGGAACGCGAGTTCGAGCGGGTCTTCGGGCGCAAGGAGCTGCCCTCGGACATCGAAGAGCGGACGCTCCCGGCGGGCGGGCCTCCCGCATGGCTGCCGAAGCTGTTGGCGGAGCTGGGTCTGGCGCGGTCGACGAGCGAAGCCCGGCGGCTGATCCGGCAGGGGGGCGTCCGGGTGGACGGCGAGCGCTGCACCGACGAAACGCGCAACGTGCCGCGGGAAGGGGAGGTGCTGCTGCAGGTCGGCAAGCGGCGATTCCTCCGGGTCCGCTTCCACTCCTGACCCGTCCGTTCTGAGGTGCTTCCCCGATGGTGCGCTGCCGCGCCGGCGGAGCGCAGGTGCGGCCTGTTCCATGCCGCCTCCCGCATCCGGGACGCGCGCGCCGATCGGCCCTTCCCCCACGCGCCGGATCCCGCCATCCTTCCGCCATGACCCGAAGGCGACATCCCCGCCGCTCCCGCTTTCGCGGCAGCCGCCGCG
>RFHH01000203.1 GCA_003696075.1 Acidobacteriota bacterium | reverse complement strand
GAGTGGGGGTCACCGCCACGCCGCCGCCGGAAACCGGGAACCGGAGGTGGGCGCCGACCCGGTGCGAAGGCCGGTGGGCGAGCGCGCGCCCGGCGGCACCCCCACCACCGGCGGACGACGACAGGCCGTTCTGCCGGCAAGCGTCCGGTGGGCGTCCGAGATGCCTCTCAGGCGGCGCGCGGCGCCGAGCGACCGGCCGCCGGATCGAAAGCCAGCTTCGGCAACGCGCCGGCCAGCCCTCGGAGACCGCCGGTTCCGCAGCCCTGACGACGGGAAAAGGGAACGCACCCGCGGGGATGCGGCCGGCCAAGGGGGGCGCCGCCGCCCGCGATCAGGAAGCGCCGGGAAGCCCGAGCGACGCCAGTCCGTCGACGACCTTCGCGTCCGGAGGGATCGCGAGCGTGAACGCGCTGCCCGGCAGCTCGGGGTTCACCTCGATCTTCACCAGGTCGAGCGTGACCCGGTCCCCGTCGCCCGACCGGTACCGGATGCGGCGCGGCAGGCCGTCGCGGCGGTCGATGCAGAGCCGGATCTCGGCGACGCGCTTGCGGACGCGCCGCGATTTCGGCACGAGCACCAGCTCGTCGGTGCCCTCGACGGCCGGCCGCTCGGCCAGCTCGATACGGAACTCCTTCGCCAGCGACGCTCCGTCCTGGCCGATCGCCAAAAGACGCCGGAGGCGGCGCTCGTAGCGGGACGTCGAGACGCGCTCGACCTCGTTCCGGTCGGGCGCCCATCCCGTGAGCTTCCCGTCCGCCAGCAGGTACATCCGGCGCTCGGGCGTCCGGTACTCCCACAGCAGCTTGTCCGGCTTCCGGTACAGGAGGCGGCCGGTCAGGCGCTGTGGATCGTCGAGAAGCGCCAGCTCCCGCGTTTCCACCACCTCCGCCCGGAGCGTCTCCAGCGACTGCTGCGCGCGGTCGATGCGAGCCAGCACCTCCCGGACGCGCGGATCGACCTCCGCCCCTCCCCGGCCCGCGCGGGCGATGGTCGGAACCAGAAGAAGGGGCACGAGGGCCAGCGCCGCCAGACGCCGGGAGGGCGGAAACGGGCCATCGGAGACGGTTGCGGGCGTCATCGGGACTCCTCGGGGCCGGGGCCGGCGCGCCGCCGGGCGGACGCCAAGATGCCGGTGGGCGGTATCTTACCCGACTCGTCCCGCCGCCGCTCCTGCGCTATCGTGTTCGGCCGGCCCGCGGGGTGCGGCGCCGGAGACCCGTCCCCTACCGGAGAGACCGCCGATGCCGGATGCAGCCAAGCCGTTGACCAGCCTGACCGACGAGCAGCAGATGCTGATCTCGGAGGTGCGCCGCTTCAACGAGGAGATGGTCCGCCCGCGGATCGAGACGATGGATCGGGAAGCGAAGCTCGACCCCGACGTCCTGCGTCACCTGTTCGAGCTGGGGCTGATGGGGATCGACATCCCCGACGACCTGGGCGGTTCCGGGATGACGTTCACCGACGCGATCCTCGTGATCATGGAGCTGGCGCGGGTCGATCCCTCCGTGTCCGTCGTCTGCGACGTGCAAAACACGCTCGTGAACAACGCGATCCAGCGGTGGGGAACCGACGAGCAGAAGAAGCGCTTCCTGCCGCGCCTGGCGAGCGACACGGTGGGAGCCTACTGCCTGTCGGAGGCCGAGTCCGGATCGGACGCGTTCGCCCTGCGGACGCGGGCCTACCGCGAGGGGGACGGCTGGCGGCTCTCGGGGAACAAGCTCTGGATCACCAACGGATACGAGGCCGGGATCTACCTCGTCTTCGCCAACGCCGATCCCGAGAAGGGCTACCGGGGCATCACCTGCTTCGTCGTCGAGCGGGATATGGAGGGCTTCTCGGTCGGCAAGAAGGAGGACAAGCTGGGCATCCGCGCGTCCAGCACCGTGGAGATCGTTCTCGATGACGTCCGGGTCGGCGACGACCGCGTCCTCGGCGAGGTGGGCAAGGGCTACAAGGTGGCGATCGAGACGCTCAACGAGGGCCGGATCGGGATCGGCGCCCAGATGGTGGGGCTCGCGCAGGGAGCCATGGAGCACGCCCTGGGCTGGGCGAAAGAGCGCAAGCAGTTCGGCCGGCCGATCGCGGACTTCCAGGCAGTCCAGTTCGCCCTCGCCCGGATGGACGCCGAAATCGAGGCGGCCCGCCTGACCGTACTCAACGCCGCGCGCGTGAAGGAATCGGGGCAGACCTTCGCCAGGGAGGCGGCGATCGCCAAGTGGTTCGCCGCGGAAGTGGCGGAGCGCGTCACGTCGATGGCGGTCGAGCTGTTCGGCGGCTACGGCTTTACGAAGGACTATCCCGTCGAGAAGCTCTACCGGGACGCCAAGATCGGCAAGATCTACGAAGGCACGCACTTCATGCAGCTCCAGACGATCGCCAAGCTGCTCCTCGCGGGTTGAGAGGCCCCGCGGCACGAACTTCGCCACGGGCCGGAGCTCGTCCCCGCCACGCCGCGCTTCGAGCTCAGCCGCACCGCCGACTCCGTTGTGCGGCGTTACGACCGCCACCGTGCCGTCCGTGTCGCGTCGATTCCTCTGGCGAACGCCCCCAGCGCCGTCCGCATTCCCGGTGGCCAAGCCTCCGGGCTCGCTCCGCGGCGGGACGACGGGCTCGGCGCATTGCGGCAACGATCGGGAAGACGGCCGGCGCCGGCCGCGGCGACGGGGCCGGCGGCGCGGGCGGGACGGCGGCGGAACGCCCGCCCCCGGCGCCCGCGAAGTCGGGGCGGCGCCGGACGGGCTTACGAGGACGAGGTCGCGCCGGAGGCGATCCGGGCGAGGATCTGCTCCGGGATGCCGGAGGGGCGCCTGTCGAGCACCTCTTGCACCCGCGCTCGGATCTGGTCCCACTCTTCGGGGGGCACCCGCAGGAACGCCTCCACGACCTGCGGGTCGAACTGGGTGCCGGCGTAGTCGATCATCTCCTGGCGCGCCCTCTCGTAGGGAAGCGCCGCGCGGTAGGGGCGGTCGGAGGTCATCGCGTCGAACGTGTCCGCCACGGCGAACAGGCGGGCCCCGATCGGGATCTGCTCTTCCCGGAGCCCGCGCGGATAGCCCGAGCCGTCCCACTTTTCCTGGTGCGCCAGCACGATCTCCGCGGAGTCGGCCAGGAACTCGATGTCCTTGAGCATGTCGTAGCCGAGCTGCGCGTGGAGCCGCATGATCTCCTGCTCCTCCTCGTTCAGCGGCCCCGGCTTGCGGAGGATGGCGTCGGGAATCCCGATCTTTCCCACGTCGTGCAGCATGGCTCCGCGGCGGATCGCGGTCAGTTCCGGCTCCCCGATGCCCATCTCCTGCGCCAGGCGCGTCGTGTACTCGACGACGCGCAGGGAGTGACCCTGGGTCTCGGTGTCGCGATAGTCCAGGGCGATCATCAGCGCGGTCAGCGTGGCGTCGTAGGCCGACTTCAGCTGCTCGTGCAGTCCGCGGATGCGGGCCATGGCCTGGAGCACCTCGCGGGTGCGCTCGTCCACGAGGCGCTCGAGGTGGTCCTGGTACATGCGGTTCTCGATGGTGAGGCGCCGCTTCTCGAGGGCCCGCTCGGTGCGCGCCCGCACCTCCGGCAGGGAGAAGGGCTTGCAGACGTAGTCGGCGGCGCCGCCGAGCATGGCCTGCACCGCCGTCCCGGCGTCGTCGATCCCCGTCACCATCATGACGGCGATGTCCGGGTCGTAGCTCCGGATCCACTTCAGCAGGTCGGTGCCGCGCTCCCCCGGCATGTCGATGTCGCACAGGACCAGGTCGAATTCCCCTCCCGCTTCGATCCGCCGGCGCGCCTCGGCGGCCGAGGCGGCGGTCTGGACCTCGTACCCGAAGGCCTCGAGACCTTCGCGGAGCAGATCGCGCACGCTGGGATTGTCGTCGACGACGAGAATGTTGGCCTTCGGATCCATGCGTCAGCCTCGGCGGGAGCGTCCGCTCCCCGGCGCCTCCCCCCGCTCCCGCGGCCCACCGCCGCGGGCCGGGCTCCCCCCCGCCGACACCGCACGCGTCCGCACGTTCAGTGCGTCTCCGCCCAGTTATCGGCCGTCCCGATGTCAACCTTGAGCGGCACGTCGAGCCGCGCCACCGATTCCATCTCCTCGCGCACGAGCCGGGCGACGGGCGCGACCTCCTCCGAGGGTACTTCGATCAACAGCTCGTCGTGAACCTGCAAGAGCAAACGGCTGCGGAAACCTCCGGATTCGAGGCGCCGGGCGACCCGGACCATCGCCATCTTGACAATGTCCGCCGCGGAGCCCTGCACGGTGGTGTTCACCGCCTGGCGGAGAAGCTGCTCCCGGACGGCGTGGCTCAGACGCCGCCCCCCGGCCGCTCCCGTCAGCTCCGGGAAGAAACGGACCCTTCCGAACAGCGTCCGCACCTCCCCCGTCTGCTTCACCTCGGCGATCACCCCGTCGATGTAGCGCTTGACGTCGGGATAGCGCTCGAAGTAGGCGTCGATGAAGGCCCGCGCCTCCTCGCGGGTCATCTTCTGCTCGCGGGCCAGCCGGAACTCGGACATCCCGTAGATGATGCCGAAGTTGACCGCCTTGGCGCGCGATCGCATCTCCGGGGTGACCTCCTCGAGGGGCACGCCGAAGACGAGCGACGCGGTGTATCGGTGGATGTCGAGATCCTTGCGGAACGCCTCGGCGAGCCGCTCGTCCCCGGCGAGGTGCGCGAGGATCCGCAGCTCCATCTGCGAGTAGTCGGCCGAGAGGAACTTCCATCCGGGCTCGGGGACGAAGGCCGCCCGGATGGTGCGGCCCAGCTCGGTTCGCACCGGGATGTTCTGCAGGTTCGGATCGCTGGACGAAAGGCGTCCGGTGGCGGCACCGAGCTGATGGAACCGCGTGTGGAGGCGCCCGGTGCGCTCCGAGACGAACTGCGGCAGGGCGTCGACGTAGGTGCTCTTCAGCTTCGCCAGCTCGCGGTACTCGAGAACCTTCGCCGGCAGCTCGTGCTCGAGCGCGAGGGCCTCGAGCGCCTCCTGCCCCGTCGAGTGGGCCCGCGTCTTCACGGTGCGCCGCCCCGTGGGAGAGAGCTTGAGTTCCTCGAACAGGACCTTCCGGAGCTGCGCGGGCGAGTTCACGTTGAAGGGGTGTCCGGCCAGGGCATGGATCTCGCCCTCGAGGCGGGCGATCTCGCGACCCAGCCGCTCGGAGAGCTCGGCGAG
Organism: Acidobacteriota bacterium; assembly: GCA_003696075.1. Classification (NCBI taxonomy): domain Bacteria; kingdom Pseudomonadati; phylum Acidobacteriota; species Acidobacteriota bacterium. The sequence continues at coordinate 1,010 of RFHH01000203.1, read as the reverse complement.
CCTCGCGCGGTCGAGCCGGATCCCGTGCCGCTCCATCCGCCACAGGACCGGCACGAGCGGCATCTCGATCTCCCGGAACAGATCGGTCAGCCCGTGCTCGTCGAGGCGCCGTGCCAGCTCGTCGGCGAGAGGCAGCAGGACGGCCGCCTCGGCCCCGCTCGCGTTCGGGGCGCCGGAGCCGTCCACCTCGGCGAGGCTCGCCTGGCCCCCCTTCCGCGGCGGCGGCGGGCGCCGCACCCGTTCTCCGAGAACGCGCGCGGCGAGATCCTCCGCCGAACGCTCCCGCGCCGACGGCTCGAGCAGCGCGCCGGCGAGCATCGTGTCGAACGCGAGGCCCCCGAGATCGAGATCGGCCTCCGCGAGCCGGTGCATCGCCTCCTTGAGGTCGTGCCCCACCTTCGGCGGCCCTTCCGCGCCCAGAAGCGCCGGCAGGGCGCGCGGGACCCGGCGGCCGGCGAGCGGGATGTAGACGGCCTCCCCCGCCGCCGCGGAGAGGGCCACCCCTTCGGGAGGCGAGCCGCGTCCCTGGCCGGGAACCGCGGCGACCGCGACGCCGATGCGCTCCGCCCGGCGGAGCGCCCGCAGGAGCGCCGCCGCCTCGCGACCGTCCGCCGGCTCGCGGACGGTGAGCGCCGGGGGCTCCGGGACGGCGGCCGACGGCTCCTGTTCGAGTTCCTCGACCAGCCGCCGGAAGCCGAGCCGCCGAAACAGCGCAAGCGCCGCCGCCACGTCCGGATGTCCGGGGCGCATCGCCTCGAGGTCGAGCGTGACCGGCGCGTCGGTGCGCACCCGGACCAGCCGGCGCGACAGATCCAGCGCCTCCTCGTTGGCCGCCACCGCCAGCCAGGCCTTCGGCTGCGTTTTCTGGCCGAGCTTGGCGAGGATCTTCTTCAGCTCCCGCGCCGGCACCGTGCCGCGCGCGGCCAGCCCCGCGGCCGCTTCGAACCGCGCGGCGAGATCCTCCGCCTCCTCCCCGCCGCGCTCCCTCTCCATCGCCGCCAGCGAGGCGG
>RFHH01000202.1 GCA_003696075.1 Acidobacteriota bacterium | reverse complement strand
CTGCGGGATGCACCGCGGCGATCAGGCGGGCGAGAGCGTCTCGCTCGGCGGGCAACGGGTCGACCTCCGGCGCGGCGGCCGCGCCGCGCCCGGGGGCGGGAGCCTACCATGAGGGCCCCGAGGGCCAGCGCACTCAAGGGCGGCGCTCCCGGTCCGATGAGAGCGCGGGAGGCCCGCGCCGTGCCGACGATCGCCGGGGTCGAGATCCAGGATGTCGGCGTCCTGCCGCAGGTCGCCGCCAAGGTCAACGAGCTGGCCTCGCGGCCCGACGTCACGGGCGACCAGATCGCCTCGATCATCCTTCGCGATCCGACGCTCACCTCCAAGGTGCTGCGCCTGGTGAACTCCGCGGCCTTCGGCCCGCGGCAAGAAATCCGCTCCCTCAAGCACGCGATCGCCTACCTGGGGATTAACCAGATCCGCAACCTCGTGGTGTCGAGCGTGCTCGTCGAGTCCTTCCGCTTCGATCACGGGATCGTCGAGCCGCGGAGCGTGTGGGAGCACTGTTTCGGCTGCGCCCTCGGAGCCAAGCAGCTCGGGGACCTGCTGCCGGACCTGGATGGAACCGAGTGCTACCTCGGAGGATTGCTCCACGACCTCGGGAGGATCGTCTTCTTGTCGCACTTCTCCGAGGCGTACGGCGAGGTGGTGGGCCTGTGCGAGCGGGGGCTCTGCCCTCTCCGCGACGCGGAGACCTCTCGGTTCGGGATCTCCCACGCGGAAGCCGGATACGAGCTGGGGCGGTCCTGGAACTTCTCCGAGCCGGTGCTCGCCATGATCCGGTATCACCACGAGCCGGACGCCGCCGGGCCGTGGGCCCCTCTCGCCGCCGTCGTCGGCCTCGCCGACGCCGTTTGCCACGTGGAGCGGTTGCGGTTCGGCTTCGAGATCGACGACGACGACGCCCTGGAGGAGTTCGAACGGGCCTGGTCCGTGCTCCTCGCCGACATCCCCGCCGCCGACCGGCGGGAGCTCGCCGAGCCGGTGGAAGCCGCGGTGCGGCGGGCCCGCTCTCTCGTCGCCGGTCTCTTCTGACCCCGGCCGATCCTCCGCCGCGGCCCTGCCGGCCGCTGTCGCGACCCGGGCGGGCAGAATCGGATGCGCCCCTGCGCTCGGGTCTTCCGCTCAGCGCGCTCCGGCCGCGCGCCGCGCGCCCGACCGCTGGTTCAGGATCTCGACGAACAGGGAGAAGCCCATTGCGAAGTAGATGTATCCCTTCGGGATGTGGAGGTCGAGCCCGTCCGCGATCAGGGCGGTGCCGATCAGCAGCAGGAAGGCGAGGGCGAGCATCTTGAGGGAGGGATGCGCGTCGATGAACTCGCCCACCGCCCGGGCGAAGACCATCATGACGACGACCGCGAGAACCACCGCGGCGACCATCACCGCGATCCGGTCCGCCATGCCGACGGCGGTGATGACCGAGTCCAGCGAGAAGACGACGTCGAGCAGTGCGATGCCGGCGAGCGTGCCCAGGAACGACGCGGGCGGGGCCGGAGCGGCGTGCTCGTCCTGCCTCTCCGTTCGGTGGTGGATCTCGCGCGTGCTCTTCCCGATCAGGAACAGCCCCCCGCCGATGAGCACCAGGTCGCGGCCGGAGATCTCCCGGCCCGCCACGCGAAACAGCGGAGCGGTCAGCGAAACCACCCAGGCGATCGACAGGAGCAGGAGGATCCGCATGGCCATCGCCAGGGTCAGCCCCACGATCCGGGCCGATTGCCGGCGGGCCGGGTCGAGGCGCCCCACCAGGATCGAGATGAAGACGATGTTGTCGATGCCGAGGACGATCTCGAGCGCGGTCAGCGTCGCCAGCGCGAGCCAGGCATCGGGATCCCCGATCCAATCCATCTCGGTCTCCCGCGGCGCCGGGGCCGCCGCGCGTCAGCGCCGCAGGGAGTCGAGCGCCTCCCGGAACGCCTTGTGAGTCTTCCCGTCGAACAGGACGAATCGGACCAGCTCGACCGGCCCCTCGTGGTCCTCGAGCCACGCCGAGACCGTTTCGAGGGCGATCCGCGCCGCCTCCTTCACCGGGTAACCGTAGGCCCCGGTGGAGATCGCGGGAAAGGCGACCGAGCGCGCGCCGAGTTCGGCGGCCACGTCGAGGCTCCGCCGGTAGGCGGAGGCGAGGATCTTCGCCTCTCCCCAGCTGCCGCCCCGGTAGATCGGGCCGACGGCATGGATCACCCACTTGGCCTTCAGCCGGAAACCGGGGGTCGCCTTGGCATCGCCCGGCGGGCAGCCGCCGAGCTCCCGGCAGGCCTCGGCGAGTTCGGGGCCCGCCGCACGATGGATGGCGCCGTCCACGCCCCCGCCGCCCGCGAGCCGACGGTTGGCGGCGTTGACGATCGCGTCGACCTCCTGCAGCGTGATGTCACCGCGGACCAGCTCGATCCGCGCGCGCTCCAGCCGAAGTTCGTCCATGACCTCGACCTCCGGCGACGCCCTCCCGCGCCGCATCGGCGGGGGGCAGGCTCCCCATCATAGCCGCGGCGAGTGCCGCTCTTCCGGCGAGGGGCTACCATCCGGGGCCATGAGCCTCGCAGCCCTCGTCCTGCTCGCCGCCGCTCTCGGCACGGCACCCGCCGCCGACCTCCAGAAGATCGGGCTCCGGATCGATCCGGCCGCCGGGACGATCGCGGGGACGAGCGAGATCCGCTTGGGAGCTCCGGGGCGGCTTCCCATCACCCTGCGGCTGGATCCCGGTTTCGCGATCTCGCGGGTGGCGGGGGAGTCCCCAGCCGGGGCCACGATCCCGCTTTCGGCCGAGCGCGAGGGGAACCGGTGGCGGATCGTCCCCGCCGGGGATCCGGAGGAAGTGGCGGCTCTGAAACTCTCCTGGTCGGGCCGGCCGCCCCTTCTCGACGGTGCGAGCCGCCCGGCTCGCCCGGGGGCCTTCGCCCTCCTGCCGCGGGGCTTCCGGTCGGCCGGCCGCATGTTTCTTCCGGCGACCGCCGCCTGGTATCCCGCCCTGGAAGGCGAGCGGGCCAGGTTCGAGGTCACGGTCGAGGTTCCTGAGGGCTGGCGCGTGCTCGGCTCGGGGGTCGCCGCCGAGGTGGCGCCCGCGCAGGACGACGGCCGGACCACTTTCCGCTTCCGGACGGAACAAGCCCGCCGCGGGTTCGGGCTGGTGGCGGGAACGTGGGAGGAGGTCTCGCGCCGGCAGCGCGGGATCCGGTGCCGGCTGGCGTTCGATCCCGGGGCGTCGCGGACCGGGATCACCGCGAGCCTGGAGTTCTTCGCGCGGCTCGTGGAGCGGATGACGTCGAGCTTCGGACCGCACCCCTGGCCGGAGGTGACGCTCGTCGCCGCACCGTTCGACATCGACAGCGGCACCCCGGGCGTGCTCCTCCTCGGCGCCGACGCGCTCAAGGACCCGCTCGCGGCGCGGGAGCGGATCGCCCGGGCGCTCGCCGCGGACTGGTGGGGACAGGGCGTCTTCGTGGCACCGGGTTCGGGCGACTGGGCGCGTCCCCTCGCGCTCTACACCGGAGCGCACGAAGAGGCGGCGCTGCGCGACCCCCCGGCCGACGCGCGCCTGCGCCGCGAGTGGCGCGAGCGCCACGAGCGGCTGCTCGCCGCCGGGGTGGAGCGGCCGCTCGCGGAGATCGGACCGGAGGCAGGAGGCGCGGCAGGAGAGCTGAACGCCGTGCGCGGGGCGATGGTCTTCCACATGCTGCGGCGGGAAGTGGGGGACGCAGCCTTCCGCGAGGCGCTGCGGATCTTCCTGGCGGAGCACGGCCGGGGGGAGGCGGGCTGGGCCGACCTGCGGCGGGCTTTCGAGCGGACCTCCGGGCGCCCGCTCGGCTGGTTCTTCGACCAGTGGGTGAACCGAGCCGGCGCCCCGGCGCTGCGGCTTCTACCCGTGCGCGCCCGGCGGCCGCTCGAGATCAGGATCCAGGCCGACGGCCCTTGGCGCCTGCACGTCCCGGTCGAGGTGATCGGGCCGGAGGGCCAGCGGGTGCGGCGGGAAGCGCTATTGGTCGACGGGCGCGTGCGGCTGAGGGTGGGGCCCCCCTTTCCTCCCCGGAGAGTGGCGGTCGACCCCGACGCGGATACCCTGCGCCGCCTGGAACCGGGGGAACTCCCGGTCCTGTTCGGCGATCTGCTGGAGGGGGGAGCCGACCTCGTCGTGATCGGATCGGGGAGGGGGGACGTTCTGGCGGGCGCCGCCCGCGCGGCGGCGGCCGTCCTCGCACCGGGAGCTCCGGTGATGGGCGACACGTCGCTCGACGAGGAGGTGCTCGGGCGGGCGCACCGGGTGTGGCTTCTCGGCCGACCGGCCCCGAAGGCGGCGGGGCTCTTTCCGCTGCCGGCGGGCGCGCGGCTCGGCGACCGGGCGCTCGCGGCGGCCGGCGTCGCCGCGAGCGACGAGCCGGCGCTGGCGCTGGCGACCCGCACCCCCGACGGCCGGCTCCTCGGTTTCGCCGACGCCCTCGAGCCAGGGGCGCTCGTCCGCCTGGTGAAGATGCTGGACCGGTACCGGTGGGCCTCCTGGCTGCTCTTCGAGCGGGACCGGCCGAGGCTCGCCCGCTCGGGAACGCCGTCGGCCTATCCGCTGGTGCGCGACGTGGAGCCGGAGCCGTGAGCGGAGATCCCCTCGATCCGCGCGCCCTGCGATCGGTCGCCCGGGCCGGCCGAGAGGCGTTGCGCCGCCTCTGGTCGCGCCGCGACGACCGCGAGGCGCTCAGGCCGGGGGAGCGGCGCTTGCTCGAACTCCTCGAGGCCCACCCCGAGTACCGCCCCTTCTGGGAAGGTGCCGAGCCGGACGAGGGCGAGAACCCGTTCCTGCACATCACGCTCCACGACATGATCGAGCAGCAGGTCGACACGGGGGAGCCGCCGGAGGCTGCCGAGGCGCTCGCGCGCCTGACGGCCGCCGGGGTCGATCGCCACGAGGCGGTCCACACCCTGCTCCGCGTCTTCGTGCGGGAGCTGTCGGCCATGCTGGAAACGAAGGGGGCCTTCGATCGGGACCGTTACCGCGCCCGGCTGGACCGCCTCGGCCGGAAGGAGGGAGGCGATGGGACTGCTTGAGCGCCTGGGGCTGGGTGGGCGGGCCCGGGATCCCGACGAAACCGAGACGGTGCGCCGGATCGCCCGCGAGCTGGAGAAGCTTCCTCCCGAAAGGGCGCGCTTCGTGGCGGCGTTCGCCTACGTCCTCGGTCGCGTCGCGCGGGCCGACAGGAAGGTGACCGAGGACGAGATCGCCCGGATGACCGACCTCGTCGCACGCGTGGGCGGGCTTCCCGGGTCCCAGGCGGCGCTGGCGGTCGAGATCGCCCGCGTCCAGGGGGAGCTGTTCGCCGGCACGGAGGACTTTCTCGTCACGCGACAGCTCCGTGACCTCGCCGGTGCCGAGGACAAGCGGCGCCTGCTCGCCTGCCTGTTCGCGGTCGCCGCGGCCGACGGCACCGTGACCACCGACGAGGAGGCGGTCGTGCGGGAGATCGCCGAGGAGCTCGGGCTGACGCACCGGGACTACGTCGCGGCGCGGGCGATCTACCGGGACCAGCGCGCGGTTCTGCGCGGTTTTCCGCGCGAAGGCGGGCCGGTCAGAGGAGATTCTCGAGGAGAAGGGACGCCAGATTGAACGCCGCGTGCGTGACGAGGCAGACGGCGAGGCTCCCGTGACGCTCCATCATCGCCGCCGTGCCCAGGCCGACCGCGAACAGCACGGGGATCGACAGGGGCATGACGTGCGCGGCGGCGAACAGGGCCGCCGAGAGTCCGGAGGCGAGGGGGAACCCCAGGCGGCTTCTCAGCCCGGTGAAGACGAATCCGCGGAAGAAGATCTCCTCTCCGAACGGCGCCATGACGAGCACGAAGAACAGCAGGAGCGGTAGGGGGCCGTCCAGGAGCTCGAGCTGTTGCCGCTGTTCTTCCGCCATCGCGCGGTACAGTTCCGGGGCCAGCCGTTCCATGCCGGCCGAGTAGACCGCGCTCACCGCCACGAGCGCGGCCCCGAGGAGCGCCCCTTCCGCCAGCCCGCGCCACTCGTAGCGGCGGAGGCCGAGCGCGGCGGGGCCGCCACCCGTCAACACGGCAGCCCCGATCGGAACGGCGATCAGGATCAACTGGAACACGGCGATCATCGCGTAGCGCACCGCCAAAGGCGCCGCCTCCACGCGGTCGGTCTCCACCGCGAGCGCGAGAAGCCCGCCGGTGACGACCATCAGGAAGAAGACGGTGAGGATGCCGAGGATGGTGCCCCCGATGCCCCAGGGGGCCGGCGGCGCTCCTCCGCCGGAGTCGTCCCCGCGCAAGGGGCCGCGCGGCGGAGGCAGGCTCACGG
>RFHH01000201.1 GCA_003696075.1 Acidobacteriota bacterium | reverse complement strand
GGACACGGAACGGTCGTTGCCGATGCCTCGAGCGGAGCCGGCGATCGAGGCCGCGCAGCGCCACTTGGCGGAAGCCTCTCGGTGGCGCCTCGAGGCTCGCACCCCCACGCGACTAAAGGTCGGTGGCCGGTGGGCCGATCGTCTGAGGGCTCGCGATCTGGTCGTGGCCGCGGCGCGGCGCACCGCCGGTATCGTGCGCCATCACGGGGATGGAACCGTGCTAGGACCACCCGTGCGCGAGGTGATCGAACGCGCGGAACGACTGGTCCCGATCGACGAGTCCTGGCGCTGGATCGATCTCGGTCGCTATTCGGCCCGGCAGAGGCGCTTTCACCGGCTCGGTGGTATCGTGGGACAAGCAGTCTACCCGCCGTGGCCGAAGGAGGTCACACCGTTCCTTCTCGCCGCGCGGTTCCTAGGGCTCGGAAAGGGGACCGCATTCGGTCTGGGCAGGCTCGAGGTGGGGAGCGTTCTCTGATAGTCGTGCCGGGCGTGCCGTCGACCGGACTGCTCCGAGGGTGCCTCGCTTCCACAGGCCAGAATACCGAAATGGCTCCGGCGACGATTACAGATCGAGTCGTCCCTGCCGTCCTTGGTCGGGCCGTTCCCCGTCGGCAGGGCCCTCCGACCGGCGGATTCCGAGGCGACGTGCCGGCCGCGTCGCTCGCTCGCTCGCCGCCTTTCGCGCGGTCCCGCCCGGTTCGGAGCCTTCCGTCTCCGCTTCGGCGGAACGCAGTCGGACATCGGTGGCGCGGACGGAACGGCGGTTCCTTTTCCGGTCGAAGCTCGGCTCGAGTGCGAAGGATACCTCCGCACCCACTCGGCGGGCCGCAGCGGGAAGGTCACTTGCCATCACGAAAATCCGTTCTCCGGCGTCGTTCCGAATGAAAGCGAAGCGACGACCATCTTTGTAGTCCACGACGACACCATTCGACCGAGGACGGCCTGCGCTTCGGCGGCGCTCCCATGCTGCGCGAGCGCGCCGCAAGAGCGCCTGCTTGCCCGCCGGCAGGGCATCGACCCGGCAAGCGGCTGATGCGGTTCTCACGAGAGTGCGCAGCGATTCTCGCACGGGCCAGTTGCGCTCCTTGCGGAGCACCTCTGCCAGCCTCGCAGAGACGAAAGCGTCCTCGGCCGAGCCCGCTGCGAGGCTAAGCCTCGCGAAACGCTCGAGAACGTTCACCTTCGAAGGGAGCGGCTCCTTTCCACAAAGCGCGCGGGCGGCCGCGCCGAGCGCCCGCTCGATTTCCCCGGCGCTTTCCGCTACCTCCGCGAGCGCATCGAAGTTGTACCATTCACCGGCCCTGGCGCAGAGGTCGTCGAGTTCCTGGAGCGCCTCCTCTACCTGACCCAGCCGGGCCAGCGCCACAGCCCGCCAGCGTCGAAGGTGAGGCTGATTCGGCCAATGGGAGAGCTCCCGCTCTGCTGCCTTCACCGCCTCATCATGGCGTCCGGTCTCGAGAAGGGACCGCACGTGGAGCATTGCCCACTGCTCTCTTTCGGAGGGAAGCGTCTTGCCGAGGTGGTGCCGAGGCGAGGCATCCAGCTCCTCCGGATCCAGCTGCGATGTCCATTCGAGAGCAACGGACCATTTCTTTCGCGTCCGTGCAGCCCTCGCGGCGGCAAGGCACGCTCTCTTTCGCGCGAGTCCTTCGGCGCCGGCGTCCAGAATCGATCGCGCGGCCTCCGTCGCCGCCCGCACGTCCCCAACGGCCACCGCGGGCGCCAGTCGGGCCTTGTAGACCGCCCAGACCCACTCCCGGCGCGCCCACTCGTGTCGGGGCAAGCGCGAGCGGACACCCTCCAACAACTCGAGTGCCTCCTCGGGTTTTCCGAGATGACGCAGGCAGTTGGCGAGGCCACAGAGGATGTCCGGGTGGTCTAGTTCTTCCAGGATGCTTCGAAATAGTTCTGCCGCTTCCGCATAACGGCCCGACTGCCTCAGGGCCTCGGCGCGCGCGAGTGCCGTCTCCGCCATGGTCCCAAGCCCCTTCAAGGAACATTGGGTCGAAACGGCCGAATTTCCACCACTTCCTATCAAGTCCGCGCCGGTCTATGCTTGGAAGGTGGTCCACGTAGCCCTAGTCTCAGAGACGATTCTTTCCAGCACGATCCCACTCCTGGTGCCGGAGCTGCGATCGTCTCGCGTGGTCGCGCTCGTGTCCGCCGACGTCAGAAAGCACGCCGAGCGTCTCGCGCGTTTCGCCAGGAGGCACGGTATCGACGTCACCGAAGTGCACACCCAACCCTTCGACTACGACGGCGTCCGGCGCTCGGCCGAGAGCGCAATCGCTCTTTCCCGTCCGTTTCGCGCCGTTCTGAACGTCACGGGCGGGACGAAAATCATGGCCTTGGCCGCGTTCGATGCCTTTCGGGCCCACGGGCGTCCGGTGTTCTACCTCGATTTGGCGAACCAGAAGGTCTGCTGGCTCGCCCCACAGGTCCGCCAGTCCGAATTGCCAGCCGTGCTCGGAGTGCAAGATGCGCTCGAGGCAGCGGGGTTTGCCTTAGGGGGTGCGGAGCGACCCGATCCGTTCGGTCTCGAGGGAAATATTGCATGGTGGATCGGCCAGGATGCGCGGCGTTACGCGCCGATTCTCGCAGAGATGAAGCGAAGCCTCAGTGCGTGTCGGCGGTCGGAGCCCCAGCGCTGTCGCATCCAACGCGATCAGGCGGCGGGGCGACTTGCGGAAAAGCTGGTCGAGGTCGGAATGGCGCGCCGGCAGGGCTCGTGGCTGGAGTTCCTCGAGCCGGGGACGCGGAAGCTTATTGACGGAGGCTGGCTCGAACTGTTCACGTACGGCGTGCTGAGCCGCGCACGCGAGAGGCTGGGCATCACCGATATCGCCCTTTCCGCTCGAATCAGGTCGTACGAAAGGGATGCCGACACCGACAGCGAACTCGACATTGTGTTTACGGCGCGGAACCGCCTGTACGTGCTGGAGTGCAAGTCCGCACTGCGCCCACCGCGGGACGTCGTCTTCCGCGTCGAGGTTCTGCGCGAAATGTACGGGGGAGGGCTCGGTCGTGGGGGAGTCGTCTGCCTGTCCGGAGCCGCACCCGCGCTGAAGCGGCGGTGTTCGGATCTCGGCCTGTTGCTCGTGGAAGGGGCGAGCCTGCCACGACTGGAGGACATCGTGGCGACCTGGATCGGAGCCAGCTAGGCGTGTGGACGCAGCGTTCGGGATCGTTCGCGTCGAATGCAGTGCGCCAGCCGGGTAAATCGTCGCGAACGAAACGGACTTCCGTTCGCCGTGCCACGGCGATGGACCGGACCCGATCGCCGAGCGCCGTGCCCGCGATGGTTGCAAAATCCGATCAGGCCGGCCTGGCATGCGGTCCAGCGCCTGTGTCTGGAATCTACCCCGATGGTAGAACGGCGCCAGATCCTCCCGAGCCCGTCACCGAAGCGGCTTGCGCGGTGCCCCGACGCCTGCAGGTGCGATCTTCTCACTCTCGCGCCTCGCCCTCAAGACGCAGAGCCGTCCTCGGATATCCCCGAGGAGGAATCGCCATCGAGTTCGATAGCCTGCCCGAGCGCCCACGGGTTCCTTTCTTGCTCCTCTCTCGGGCGATCGTCGACCAGAATGATCCTTCTTACCGCGGCACCAAGCGACTCGGCCCGCCGGGCAAGGTCCTCGCAGGCTATCTGAAAAGCCGTCGGGCCTCCGGTCAAGTTCAAGACCACCTCCCGGGCGTCGGCAAGCACATCCTCGAGCCCAGCAGCGCGCACAGCCCGTATGCAGGCCCGGGGGTCGTTGGGCGTATCGACGACGACCGTTCGGACACGGTCCTTGCAGTATTGCGCCCGCCTGCAGGCCTCCTCGAGCGCCTGCTCCGCGCGGTGAGAGGTCACGACCACGGCCAGATTTGGAGTAAAGAGGGTGAGGGCGGTGTATAGGACACCCGGCGACAAGCCCAGCGCAGTGATTAGGAGCGAATCGAGCTCTGCATCTGGCTCCAAGCGCCACACCTCGTGCCGGTCAACGTTGGCACGCGCGAATTCGAGCAACTGTTCTAGATCGTGACGGTATGAATCGATGCTAACAGGTTTCTCGCGGAAGCCCGCATGCGCGAAGGCGTTCCTGCGGTCCCGCATTGCTTGCCAATGCGAGACCGCCGCCTTCCATGGTTCGTTCGTCGTCGGAAGCAGTGCCAAACGGCGGGCTAAGGCGTTGAAACGCCTCCGGACCTTCTCCCGGCACCCTTCGTAATCGAGCCAGGTTGCCCCTTCTCCTAAGGCCAGGATGGCGCGATTGAGGAACCATTCCTCGAGCACGAGATAAGCACCCGAGACGTCGCCGTGCTCGAGTAGCACCTCGGCAAACTTGAGCTCGCGGATGAGTTCCGTCTCGGAGAGGGGCGGCTGATCCGGATCGTGGCTGGAAAGTGCAATCCGTTCGAGGGTCGGCGTGATCAGGGAGACGAGGCGTCTTGCGTACGCTGGGAGCTTCTTCTTGGCATCCTCGAGACGATTCAGCGCCCCCGCGGCGGCACGCCCGGCGTCGATCGGCAGGGCCGACGCCACGAGCGGCCCGAGTTCCTCGAGACGACCGGCGACAGGACCGACCACGCTTGCGAATTCGTGACCAGGGCGGGTTCGTAGGAATGACGTCAGAATGCGTGCAAGCGGCGCGGGACTTCCGGTTTCCGCAAAGAACCTGGCCGCATAGGCCGCTTCCAAAAGTTGAATGGCCGGCGAAAGGTCCACAAGGGGCGTCCGTCCGCCCGTCCCAGCCTCGTATGCGCCGTAGCGAAGGCCGGCGAGTTCGAAATTCGTGTCGGCAGCGGATCCGACTTCCGATGCCAGCTGCTGAAACGCCGCGAAGCCGAGAAAGGGAAAGAAACGGTACCCGTAAGTAATGTCGAAGTGGATCCGTCCCCCGCTCTCCTGAACGAAATCGACGATGCGCTCGTAGGCCTTCCAGAGGAAGTTCTGAGCCGTTTGCACCTCGGGAAAGTCGTGGAACGTCACCGGAACGCCGATCGACTTCGCCTCTTCCTCGAAGAAGGAGCCATGTGCGTCTTGCGCCATGGGGGTTGCCAGAACGTGGATCTGTTCCGCGCCGATCAACTTAGCGAGCGCGACGGGCGAAAAACGGCTCGAGAAGGTCTCCTCCGGCCGTTCTTCGAGATAGTAGTCGGTTGGCTCGTAGCGGCGCTTTCCGAGAAACCCGACAACCTTCCCAGCGAGCATAAGCTCCTCCGTCGTCGCGTCCAATGAGCGATCATAGAATGATACCCCGTCCCCGCAGGGACGGTCTCGTGCGTCGGAGCCGTCAGGGGAATCAGGGGAAAAAGGTGCTCGTCATCGCGGCGAGCAGGGCGTCCGTCCGGAGAGGCACTCGCCCCGGGCGGGAACCTTAACTATCCTGTAGAGAGCGATGACAAACTTCTGGGGCGTCGAGGCCAGCGGTCGCGCGGGATGGCGAGGGAAGGAAGTTGTTCGAGAAAGGGAGAGACGGTATGAGGCGAGTGCTTGTCGCAGCGGCGATCACGGCATGCGCAGGGACCGCCGTGTTTTCGGGAGAGACCGCGGCGCCGAGCGGAGGCCTGCGGTACACGATCACGGTTTCGCGCTTCGAGAACCGGGCGAACTGGTCGGGGTCGTGGAATCTCGGCGATGCGTGGGGAACGGTCCTGACGGACATGCTAAACCAGTCGGGGCGCTTCATCGTTCTCGGCGAGTCGGACATGCGCAACGAGGCGCTGGCGGAGCAGGACTTCGCCGCCTCCGGGCGCGTCGCCGGAGGTGCCAAGGCCCCGGCGACCGGCCAGATGACGCCCGCCCAGTTGCTGGTCAAGGGCGCGATCACCCACGTCCAGATGGACACCGGAGGCAAGGGGGGAGGGCTCCGCATCAAGGGATTCCGGATCGGCGGGCGCGGTCAGAAAGCCGAGATCAACGCGACGATCTACGTCGTCGATTCGACGACGGGACAGGTGATCGCCTCGACCAATGTCGTCGGCAAGGCGGAGAAGAAGGGAATCAAGCTCGGCTTCGACACGTCGCGCTGGGGTGCGGCGTTCGGGGGCCACGAGAACGACAACCTCGGGCTTGCGGTGCAGGACGCCTGCGCGAAGGCCGTGCAATTCATCATCGACCAGCTTCCCAACGTCGCCTGGACGGGCACCGTGGCGGCGGTCCGGGGCGACAAGGTCTACGTGAACCGCGGCCAGCGCGAGGGCGTGCGGCCGGGAATGGAGTTCGTCGTCGGCCAGCGCGACGTCATCCGGGACCCGGACACCGGCGAGATCCTCGACGAAGAGGTGATCGAGGTGGCGCGGCTGCGCGTCGACCGCGTCAAGGAGAAGGTTTCGATCTGCTCGGTCGTCAGCGGGGATGCCGCGAAGGTGACCAAGGGGATGGCCGTCCACCTGCCTTGACGGCGCTCTCGGGCGGCCTCGGCCGGGGAGGCCGGGCGCCGCTTCCTCGGCGCGCCGCCCGCCGGTCTGGGCGTGCCGCGAGGGTTCGACGACGTGAAAGGGGCGGCCGGATCGGCCGCCCCTCGTCGTTGCGTGCAGACCTCGGGCCTGCAGTCACCACTGCACGGTGACGCTCACGGCAGCCTTGGTGGTGTCGATCAGGTCGGTGCTTCCGAAACCGCCGACGCTGTCGAAGAAGTAGGACGTGGTCCGGCCGAACATGAGCTGACCGGTGACATGCTCGTTCAGCTCGTAGCGGAGGCCGACCCTGTAGTCGGTGAACGTCGTGTCGTCCTCGGTCTTGGTCCTAAACTCGGACTGCAGGCCCGGATCCGCGGTCGGAGTGTAGCGGTCTCTGTTCTCGACCTCGCTCTGCACCAGCGCGAACTCCGCGCCCGCGGTGACGCTCAGCTTGTCGGTGAAGTGGTAGCGGGCCGAGATCGGGATCATCGTTGCGAACCAGTCCTGCTTCCGCCACGTCTCGGTCCTGGTGTTCGGCGTTCCCGGAGGCGGCCCCGGGTCGGCGCTGTCGTAAGCGAGGAAGAAGTCGTAGCTGGCGTCCTGCAAGGAGACGCCCACTCCGAGGTCGGCCTGGCCGAGGCGCCGCAGGTAGCGCATGCCGATCGTCGTCATGTCCGCGTCGAACTGGTCGTCGACGGCATAGTCGTAGGAAAAGCCGAACCAATCACCGGGATCGTTCTGGAGAACGTTGTTGTCGAGATCGTAGCTTCCGGTGCTGTAGTCGGCGAAGAGTTCGACGTCGTAGTCGTCGTGGTACCAGGTGAACCGCCCGTCGATGCCCCAGAGCGTGCCGCTCATCTCGAGACCTTCACTGTTGACCGTGCCGTCGCTCTCGTTGATGCGGCTCAGGTCGGTGATGTCGCGGATCATGGCGTGCGCGCCGACCGAGTAGGTGAACCCGTCGGACGGGTCACCCCGCCAGCCAAAGCGGAAGTCGTGGTCGGTGATCTGGTAGTCGTCGAGGGTGCTGAAGGTGCTGCTCGAAGGAGCGAACTGCTGCGAGACGGAGGAGTCGGGCTGGCTGAGATCGGCGTAGTTGTAGAGGAAGCCGAGATGCCCCTTGTCTCCGATGGACCAGCCGTAGCCGATCGCGACCTGGGTCCACTCGTTATCGGACTTGCTCACGTTCCTGGAGCTGAACGTCGACCCGAAGCTGTCGGTCGTCGTCTTCTGATCGAACTGGGAAAACCCGGCCGCGATGACGAGGTTCCCGGGGCCGGCACGGAAAACGCTTCCCGCCTGGAACGTGTTCGACGTCCCGATGTTGGAAAGATTCGTGTACAGGATGTGCGCGTCGCCCTCGCGAGTCGCCGGGCGGTTGAGATGGCGCGTGCTCTCGTCCCCGGTGATGAGCGCCAGATCGGCCGGGCGCTGCGCCGCGTAGTCGAAGCTGTCGAGGAACAGGCCAAAGCTGGCCTCGCTCTGGATCGACGAGCCGAGAAGCACATACGGATCGGCCTGCGCGTCGTTCAGGGCCCATCCGGCGTAGTTCTGGGCCAGTCCCGGCGTGACGCAGGCCAGCACCGCACCCAGGGCGAGAATTGTGCGTCGCATCTTGGAACCTCCTCGGGCGGCGTTCCGCCGCCGCAATTGGCGATCGAATGAATCGGGGATGAGCGCTGTCGCGCGCGAAGAAGATGAACCCGTAACCCGGCAGCAGCCCTACCCGCGACGGGCGGGCCGCCCCGGCTTCCCAAACGCAGGACAGACGATAAAGCAAGCGCCATGCCAGCGCCCGGCGGGCGCTTCATCGCTCAATTGATTGCCGGAGAGCGGGTTAGAAGCGGTGCCTCGGCAAGCCGCGCCCAACAGCGTTCAAGATTCCGTGCGTATCCAAGATTTTGGATAGGGGTGGCCCCATTCCGCCCCGCCGGAGTCCCTGTCCCGCGGCGGGGGCCTTTCCACAAGGCGCCGTTCCCCGGCACGGGAAGGCCCGCGGGTCGGCCGTCCTTCGTGCGCCCCCGGCCGGCGACGGAGCGGCTCCGGCCGGGAAAACCCGCCCGGTGGACCCCGTCGGCCGTCCTCCGTGTGCTCCCCGACCGGCGGCGAAGCCGTTCCGGCCGGGCGAGCCCGCCCGATGGACCGCTTCGGCAGACCCCTGGCGCGGGTGTTCCGCGAGCCGTGTGAAGTGCATCCCCAATGGTGCGTCGTCCCGCCGAAGTCGTTGGAGGATCGGGGGTTCCGCTGTCGAATGGATCGATGCTCGGGAATGGCGCCGAAGTGTTTGTTTCTCATCGACTTGCGCGGCGTCTTGCACCATCGAGGGAGCACCTCCGGGGCCGTGCGCCCGTCGCCGGTGCGTTCCCCGCCCGTTCCTGCCGGCGACGCCGGGCCCAGGCGCCGTCCTGGCGTACTGCAGGAGCGCTCAGCCGCTCTCGGAGGCCGGGAGCCCGGCGGCCGCGGCCCGGGCGGTTCCGGCGGCGGCCCCCTCCGGCACCGGCACCGAGTCGACGACGAGCAGCACGTTCCGGCGGCCGTCCCGCTCTCCCCGGACGGCGCGCACGGCGGTCAGCCGACCCCGGCGTCCCGCGGCGACCTCGTTCCGGACGAGTTCGAGCAGCGCCGACCGGTCGAGCATCCGGGCCCGGGCGTCGTCGTCCCAATCGTCGGATGCGGGATCGTGCTCGAGGACCAGCACGCGCGACCCGTGCGCCAGGGCCTGCCGGTAGCAGCGGGCGAGCAGATCCCGCGGCCCGCCCTCGCCCGCGAGGATGTGGAGGATGGTCGTCTCGGCGGGCACGGGGGCGGCTGCATAGCGCTCGGCCGTGACGTTCACGCGTTCGAGCTCGTGAAAGCCCCACGGGACCCGCAGCGTCACCTCCACCACCTTCCCGAACACGTACGGGCGCAATGCGGCGAGGGCCCAGGCGTGGGGATCGGCGTCCAGCCGCTGCACGCCATTGACGGCGGTGATCACGGTGAGGGGGCGCTGCTCCCGCAGGCAGTCTTCCCGCCATCGCCGGACCGTGGCCGCGAAGCGGTCGGGGAACCAGTCGTCGATGTTCGACACGTGGATCGCCAGCGGGTCGGGGGCGGTCGACGGCCCGCCGCTGAGCTGGTCGAGATCGCCGTCGAAGACATCGAACGGAGCGAACCGGACCTCGGCCGCGGCGAGCGCCCGCTTCACGGTCCGGAAGGCCTCCGCCGAAGCGAGCCAGCCGTGCCCGTAGAACAGCGTGTTCGTGTTCGGGATGCTGCGGCCCCACTCGTCGTCCCCTTCGGCGAGGCCGCCCCCGACGGGGACGCGCTGCGCCGCCGGCCAGCACGGCAGCAGCCGGCGGCAGTTGCGCGCGCCGTCCACCGTGCGCCCCGGCAAGAACGCCGCCAGCGTCGCGTCGAACGTCTCCCGCGCCGCCGGCGACAGGCGCTGCCGCGTATCGTCCACCAGGGCCGCCTCGGCCGGGCGCGCGAGGTAGCGCCGCTGGTTGCCGAGGGACAGCTCCCGCTCGCCGGTCTCGGCGAGGAAGCGCTCGACCGATCGCCCGAAAACGCGCCCGGTGAAATCACGGTGATCGGCGCTGAGGCCGATCAGCTCGACGATCAGCCGCGCGTAGGCGAGGGCGGCGGTGTTGACGTCGAAGAAGACGACCTCCTTGGGCGCGAGGCGGAGCAGGTAGTTCAGGCCGGAGAGGCCGCCGATGACGGTCGCATAGCGGCCGCCGCGCGGGGGCGGCCGCCGCGCCAGCTCGGCCAGATTCCGCTCGACCGCGTCCATCCGATCGGCGCTGGCGAGATAGAGGTCGGCCGCCGACCGGAACGACGGGCCCTCCCGCCGGTCGTCCCGGTCGCGCTTTCCGCCCGCCGCCAGCAGCGATTCGAACATCGCCGCGTAGTGCTCCGCCCGCCGGCGCCAGTCCCACCGCTCGGCGGCGCGACGAGCGCCCCGGCCCAGCGCGGCGCGAAGCGCAGGTGCATCGCGCAGGAATGCCAGCCGCTCGGCGAGCGAGTCCGGGTCGCGATCGATGAAAAGCCCCGAGACGCCCTCCTCGACGAACTCGGGCATGTTCCCGACCCGCGTGGTCACGATCGGAACGCCACAGGCGGCCGCCTCGAGGC
>RFHH01000200.1 GCA_003696075.1 Acidobacteriota bacterium | reverse complement strand
GCCCGTGCCACGCCGAGCGCCAGTGCCGCGAGGCAGACGGCAAAGGCCGCCGGTCCCAGCGCCCCCGCAGCGAAAGCGGCGGAAGATCCGACGGCGACCGGGAGAAGATCGGCCGGCGCGTGGGCGGGGCGGCCGCTCATGGCGTCCCCCCGACCGGTTCGACGCGAGCCAGATAGTCGAGCACCGCCGTTCGATCGGCAGGATCGAGGAGGTCGACGGCGATCTCGTCCGACACGAACCGCGCCGGCCGGCCCGTTCGGAGCGCCTCCTCCAGCGCCCCGGCGGCCCGAGAGACCCGGTCCTCGAAGGCAGGTCCGGACGGACCCGAGCGGTCGAGACGGACGATCAGCTCCGGCGGCGGCGACCCGCGACGGTCGCGCCAGATCACCTGGGGCGAGCGGGCCGTCGCCTTCCAGTCGATCCGGCGGGCATCGTCTCCCGGCCGGTAGGGCCTCGCGTCGAAAGGCTCCTCCCCCGGGCGCCTCCACGCCGCTGCCACGGGCACGAAGCGCCGGTGCCGCGGGAGAACCTCCGGCGCCGCCTCGAGCGGTCGGGGAGCGATCAGGGCGGACGCCTCCCGCAGGGGAACGGCCCTCACGACGCGGCGCGCCAAGCCGAGGGGGAAATCGGTCTGCGCCTCGAGACGCCTCACGGCGAGCCGGCCGCGCGCCGGCGGCGTGACCGAACCGCTCCCGGTGCCCGACCCGCGGGGAGGAACGGGTGGCGTGACGACCGTTCCTCGCGCCCCTCCGGCGTCGACGATCCAGCGGAGCGCCGGCAAGGTCCGCCTGCGCGATCCGTTGTGGATCGTGACCACCACCGGGAGCGGCCGCCCCGCCGTCCCCCGGGACGCGACCCGCAGTTCGACGCGGCTACACCTGAGAAGGTGTCCGGCCGCGAGGAAGCCCACCAACTCCCCCGCCGCCAGCACCGCAAAGATCAGATCGAAGAGGTTGTTGCCGGTGTTGAGCCCGGCGAAGAGAAGGCCGAGCGCCAGAAAGGCTGCCGCGCGTCCGAGAGGCGTGCTGCGCGGCCACGGGGAAACGCGGACACGGCAGGACCGCTCCCGGCGGGAGGCGGCGTCCGGTGCCGCGGACCGGGAGGCGCCGAACAACCGACCGCCCTCAGCGCGGCACCGGCACCGACCGGACCAGCTCCCAAACCGCCGCCTCGGCCTCCTCCCGCGTGTCGAAGCGGTCGGCGGCCGCCGGCACGAGCCGGTGGGCGAGAACGGGGACGGCGAGCGATTGGATGTCGTCCGGGATCACGAAGTCGCGACCCTCGATCAGCGCCAGCGCCTTGGCGGCGCGGACCAGGGCCAGCGATCCGCGCGGTGAGACGCCCACCGCGATCCCCGGGAGCCTCCGGCTGGCCCGGGCCAGGGAAACGATGTAGTCGAGGAGGGAGGTGTCGACCCGGACCCGTTCGGCGGCCCGCTGGATCTCCACCAGCTCTTCGGGCCGGGTGACCGGCTCCACCGCCTCTTCCCGCCGCCGGTGCCGTTCCTCGGCCAGGATCTCGCGCTCCTCCTCCGGGGCCGGGTAGCCGACGCGAGTCCTCACCATGAACCGGTCGAGCTGGGAATCGGGAAGGGGGAACGTTCCGTGGTGCTCGAGCGGATTCTGCGTCGCCACGACGAAAAAGGGATCCGGGAGCGCCCGGGTCACACCGTCCACCGTGACACGCTGTTCGCTCATCGCCTCGAGAAGCGCCGATTGCGTCTTGGGGGTGGCGCGGTTGATCTCGTCGGCGAGGACGACGTTGGCGAAGAGGGGCCCGGCACGGAACTCGAACCGGCGGGTTCGCGGGTCGAGGATGGAAACCCCGACCACGTCGGATGGAAGCAGATCGGAGGTGAACTGAATCCTGGCGAACCGCGCCCCGGTGGCCCGAGCCAGTGCTGCAGCGAGGGTCGTCTTGCCGACACCGGGGACGTCTTCGATCAGAAGGTGGCCCCTCGCCAGCAGAGCCACGAGGGCCAGCCGGACGACCTCCGGTTTGCCCCGCAACACCTCGCCGAGGGTCGATTGGAGTCGTTCGATCGTCCGGAGCGATTCGCCCTGGACGGCGGCCGCGGCCCGCATGCCGGCACCTCCGCTCGCGACGCCGAAGCGCGCCTGCGCCGCCCCGCCCCGGGGCGCCGGGACAGCGTCTCGCGCGTCATGCGGGAATATCGGTCGGGCGACGACCTCCGTCGAGCCGCGCCGGATGGGATCAGTCCGCGTCCCGGGCGAGATTCGAGGACAGCCAGCGGGCCGCCTCGTCGGGCTCGATCCCCTTCCTCGCCGCGTAGTCCTCGAGCTGGTCGCGGCCGATCTCTCCAACGGCGAAGTAGCGGGATTCCGGGTGCGCGAAGTAGTAACCGCAGACGGAGGCCGCCGGGGTCATGGCACAGCTCTCCGTCAACCGGATCCCGGCGCGGCTCTCGGCTTCGAGCAGCCGGAAGAGGGTCCGCTTCTCGCTGTGATCGGGACAGGCGGGGTAGCCGGGCGCGGGACGGATTCCGCGGTAGCCCCCGCGGTGAAGCTCTCCGGGCGCCAGTGTCTCGTGCGGAGCGTACCAGGCCCTCCGGGCATCGGCGTGCAGTTTCTCGGTGAACGCTTCCGCCAGACGGTCTGCCAGCGCCTTGGCCATGATGATCCGGTATTCGTCGTGATCGGCCCGGAACCGTTGGACGAGCTCGTCGAGACCCTCCCCCGCCGTGACCGCGAACAGGCCGATGTGGTCGTCGCCGGCGTCCGCGACGAAATCGGCGAGGCACCACTGGACCGACTCCGGACCCTTGTCGCGCTGCTGCCTCAGGAAATGGAACCTCGCCAGCTTCCGGCCGGGATGCTCCGGATCGAACACGACGACGTCGTCACCATCGGACCGGGCTCGGAAGAAGCCCCACGCGCCCCGGGGGCGGAGCCACTCGCGTGCGGCGATCTCCTCGAGCAGCGCGCGCGCCGCCGCGTGGAGCTCGCGCGCCGTGTCGCCGTAGCGCGGATCGTCCAGGATGGACGGGTAAGTGCCGCGCAGCTCCCAGACGTGAAAGAACGGCGTCCAGTCGATGTACGGGATCAGGGCGGCAACCCCGACGCTTTCCACGGGCCTCGCCCCGAGGAAGGGGGGCGCCGGAGCCGGGCTGCGCTCGAGAGGGGGCCGCCGTTCCCGCGCCGCGGCGAGCGTGAGCAGGGCGGGCCGGGAGGTCCGGCCCCTCTCCTGGAACCGTGCCGCCTGCTCCCGGTTCGCCTCCACCAGTTCGGCCCGCCGGTCGCGGTCCAGGAGGCGGGCGACCACGTCGGCCGCCCGCGAAGCGTCGGGAACGTGAATCGTCGGGCCTCCGTAGGCGGGTGCGATCCGCAGCGCCGTGTGCTTTCGCGACGTCGTCGCGCCGCCGATGAGCAGCGGCACCCTGAGACCCTTCCGCTCCATCTCCTCCGCCACGTGCACCATCTCGTCCAGAGACGGAGTGATCAGACCCGACAACCCGACGACGTCGGCCCGGCTGCGGCGGGCCTCCTCGACGATCCGCTCGGCGGGAACCATCACCCCGAGATCGATCACGTCGAACCCGTTGCAGCCGAGCACGACGCCGACGATGTTCTTGCCGATGTCGTGCACATCGCCTTTCACGGTGGCGAGCAGCACGCGGCCCCTGGCGGCCGGCGGTCCGTCACGGCCCGCCTGGAGGTAGGGCTCGAGGAACGACACCGCCTTCTTCATCACCCGAGCGCTCTTGACCACCTGCGGGAGAAACATCTTCCCGGAGCCGAACAGGTCGCCGACGACGTTCATCCCCTTCATCAGGGGGCCTTCGATGATTTCCAGCGGGCGTTTGTACCGCCGCAGCGCCTCCTCCAGGTCCTGTTCGAGATACGCGGTGATCCCGCCCACCAGCGCGTGTTCGAGCCGCTTTTCCAGCGGTTGGTTCCGCCACGCGTCGTCGGACCGGGCCGTTTTCGCCGTCCGCTGCGCCCTCTGCGCGTATGCGATGAGCCGTTCCGTGGCATCGGGACGCCGGTTGAGAAGCACGTCCTCCACCCTGTCCCGCAGCTCGGGCTCGATCTCCTCGTAGACCGCCAGTTGGCCGGCGTTGACGATGGCCATGTCGAGCCCGGCCCGGACGGCGTGGTAGAGGAAGGCGGCGTGCATCGCTTCGCGCACGGCGTCGTTCCCGCGGAAAGCGAACGAGATGTTGCTCACGCCCCCGCTCGTCTTCACTCCCGGCAAACGCCGCTTGATCTCGCGCACCGCCTCGAGGAACGCGACGGCGTAGTCGTTGTGCTCGTCGATACCCGTCGCCACCGTGAGGATGTTCGGGTCCACGATGACGTCCTCGGGCGGAAACCCGATCTCGTCGATCAGGATCCGGCAGGCACGCTCGGCGATGGCGACTTTCCTCTCCGCCGTCGTCGCTTGCCCCTCTTCGTCGAATGCCATCACGACCACCGCGGCCCCGTGGCGGCGCACGATTCGCGCGCGCCGGCGGAACTCCTCTTCCCCGTCCTTGAGGCTCAGGGAGTTGACCACCGCCTTCCCCGCCAGGCACTTGAGCCCGGCCTCGATCACCGGGAAGCGGGAGCTGTCGATCATCACCGGAACCCGGGCGACCTCGGGGTCGGCCACGAGCAGCCGGAGGAAGGTGGTCATCGCCGCCTCGGCGTCGAGCAATCCCTCGTCCATGTTCACGTCGAGGACGTTCGCTCCGCCCTTCACCTGCTGGCGCGCGACCTCGAGGGCCTTCTCGAACTCGCCGTCGCGAACGAGGCGGGCGAAGCGACGGGAACCGGTGACGTTCGTCCGTTCCCCGATAATCGTGAGATTGCCGCCTGGGTAGATCGTGTAGGCCTCCAGCCCCGACAGCTGCGTGAGTCTTCTCGGCTGCGGCGGACGCCTGGGGGGGACCCCCTCGACGGCGGACCGGATGGCCCGGATGTGCTCGTCGGTCGTGCCGCAGCAGCCGCCGACGACGTTCACCCAGCCTTCCCGGGCGAACTCGGCCAGCTGGTCGGCCATGCGCGACGGTTCGAGATCGTACCCTCCCATCTCGTTGGGCAGTCCGGCGTTGGGGTAGCACAGCAGGGGAAGGGGCGCGAGTCGCGACAACTCCTCGACGTGCGGGGCCAGCTGCTCCGGGCCGAGCGCGCAGTTCAGACCCACCGCCGAGAGCGGCAGGTGCGCGATGCTGACCCACGCGGCCTCGAGGGTCTGGCCGGTGAGGGTCCTCCCGCTCCGGTCCGTGATCGTGAGGGAGGCGGCGAGCGGAACGCGGGGCGTGCCGCCCTCGAACGATTCCTGCGCCGCGTACAGGGCCGCCTTGAGATTGAGGACGTCGAACGCCGTCTCGAAGAGCAGCAGGTCGACCCCGCCCTCGACGAGGCCGTGGATTTGCTCCCGGTAGGCCGCCACGAGAGCGTCGAATTCGATCGCCCGCGCCTCGGGTCGTTCGACGTCGGGCGAGATCGACGCGGTGCGATTGGTCGGACCCACCGATCCGGCGACGAAGCGAGGCCGGGAAGGATCGGCTCGGGTCCACCGCCTCGCGGCCCGGACCGCCAGCTCGGCGGCCGCGCGGTTGATCTCCCGGGCGTGATCGCCGAGCCCGTAGTCCGCGAGAGCGATCGGCGTGGCGTTGAAAGTGTTGGTTTCGATGATGTCGGCACCCGCGGCGAGGTAACGGTCGTGAATCGAGCTCACGAGCTCCGGCTGCGTGAGCACGAGGAGATCGTTGCAGCCGGCGAGCGGGACCGGGTGATCCCTGAAACGGTCGCCGCGAAAATCCTCCTCTCCCAGCCCCTGGGCCTGGAGCATCGTCCCCATCGCCCCGTCGAGGACGAGGATGCGGCGGCTCAGCAGCTCGAACAGGGTGTCGGTCGGGGACATCCGGCCTCCGCAACCCGCCGCGACATCGCGGCCGGAACCGCCCAGAGTCTAGCCGCGAGCGAGCCGCCCGGCCCGGTCGGCCCGCGGAGCCGGCGTCATTCGGTTCGCGCCGCCCCGGCCGGCCCGTCGAGCGTCTCGCAGACCGCACGGCGCACCGCTTCGACCTCCGGACCGGACGGATCGTGGAGCACGCGGTGGCCGCGCCCCAGCGGCCGGAACTCCTCGACGTTGTCGCGCCGGAAGAGGGCCACCACGGGCGTTCCTACGGCCGCCGCCAGGTGCATCGGTCCGGTGTCCGCCGAAACCACGACGTCGCAGCGTTCGAGGAGAGCGGCGAATCTCCGGGGATCGAACGTGCGATCGCAAACGATCCCTTCCGGCAGGCCCCCGCTCGCTTCCCGGAAGCGGCGCTCCTCTTCGGGCCCGACGAAGAGCAGGCAACGAACGTCCGGTCGCCGGCGAAGCAGACCCGCGAGTTCCAGGAAGCGGTCGAATGGCCACCGCTTGTCGCCCCGTGCGCCCACGTTCAAGCCGACGACACGCGTTCCGGCCAGGCCGTAGGCGGCGAAGCGCTCCGCCGCCCAGCGCCGCTCCGATCGGTCGAGGTGGACCCACATCCGCGGGTCCACCCCCTCGACTCCGACGAGGCGCAGCATCCCGAGGAGCCCCTCGATCCGATGGCTCCCCGCGGGGGGAGGCGGAGCCCGGAGCGAGAACAGCGGTGCGTACGGTGTGCCGTCACCTCCAACCGTCAGCGGAGCCGCCGAAAGGCGTACCGCGAGCGCTCCCGTCAGCGACCCCCCGCGCCCACCGTCGATCGCCAGGTCGAACGGCGTGCGCCGCAGCTGCCGCAGATAGCGCACGATCGTCCCGAGCGTTCCGTAGCGCGGGCGGGGAAGCGGCCAGATCTCGTGGACGTCCGGATTGCCCCGCAGGAGCGAAGCGTACCGGTCTCCGCAGAGCACGAAGATCCGGGCACGGGGCCAGCGGCGCGCGAGAGCGTGCAGCGCCGGTGTCACCAGGAGCAGGTTTCCCATCCTGTAGTTGAGGCGGACGACGAGGATGCGCGGATCCTCGGGCAGGTTCTCCGGCGGCACGGCGGGAGGCGCCGCCAGGCACCGGGCGAGCACTCGTCCGAGGCGCCGGCGGGTCCCGCGCGAGATCCGCTTGTGCACGGCCTCGAAGGAAACCATCGGCGCCCCCGCGTCGCCCCGGACGGCGGCCATTCTAACCACCGGTCACCGGGGAAACCTCGGCGCCGCGCCGCCTCATGTCGGAGGGGCCTGCGCCATCCCGAGCGCCGCGGGAGCCTGCGGGCCACCGCGAACCGCCGATCGGACACGACCGAACCGGTGATCGCCGACGAGTACCGGCGCCAGATCGCTCTCACGCCCGCCGCCGATCCCGGCCGGGGCGCCACCGGGGCCGAATGGGCCTCGATTGTCGAGCAGGCGGCGGACAAATTCGGGGCCGCCGACACCCCCGACGGCGCCTGCGGCAAGCAGTCGCTCGCCAGGGCGTCGTGACGCCCGGTGCGCGGTTACGAGTCCGCCTTTCCGGAAACGGCCGCGCTGCCGCAGCCCGCCGAACTCGTCGTCCGCATCGACGTGATCGAACATGTGGAGCCGGATCGCCCGGAGGCGGTCCTCGACGATCTCGCCCGGGTGATCGGGCGCGCCGCCCTCGTGGTCGCCTCGACGCGCCCCGCCGTGCCCCGATTCCCCGACGGCCGCTAGGCGCACCTCCTCGTCCGGCCCGGGGCAAGGTGCGCGGAGCGCTTCGGGCGCCGCTTCGAGCTGTTCCTGTTCGGGACCACGCGTCCGGGAGAGGTCATGTTCGTCACGGCGCCCTGCGCGGCGGAAAGGCCGGCTCTCCGCGTGCTCGTCGGGAGCGAACCGCGTCGCTTCGCGTCCGAGCGCGTGCTTCTCCATTCGATCGTGGCCCACACCGCCTCCCCGGTGGACGCCGTGGAGATGCGTCACGACCTCGGGCCTCCCTGGGACGGCTGGGAGATGGGGCGCCAACCTGGGGCACCGGAACCCCGGTGCAGGGCGACCCCCGGGGGGCGTGGTTCACCCACTTCGAGAACTTCCGCTGGGTCGTCCCCGCATAGTGCGGCCTTTCGGACCGCGCCCGCTGTCTCGATGCCGACGGCCTCGTCCTGGGCGACCTCGCCGGACTCGCCGGCGAGCGGCCCCCGGCGCGAGTGCTCCTCCCCACACCCAGCGTCCCCCCGGTGACCGTCTTCGACTGCTCCGCCTTCCGGATCCTCGCCGGCTGGCGGAGCGTCGAAGAGACGAAGCGGATCGGCTGGCCGATCCGACGCTACCTCGAGCGCCCCGCACTCGTGGGGGCGGTGGGACCGTTGCCGGAGCGGTGGTCCTGCCGGGACGGCGATGGCGACACCCGGAGCGCTCGCGGCCCGTCCACTTCGCGAGGATGGAAACGCAACCGTGGCCCCCCTACCCGGATCCGTTCACCGATCGCCTTCACCCGAGGCCGCAGGTTGAGGAGCTGTGGTGACGCCGGGCGGAACGCTCCCGCGCCGCGGGCCCGGCAGCCGCCCCCGCGTGAACCTTTCCTGCCGCTCCTTCCGCACCCGCTCCCGGAGGGGCCGGCAGTTTCGGTGCAGCGGTCCCCGTCGTCGCTCGCACCCCGCGCCCGCTTCTGCGAACCGGCCGGCCCTCGTCGTACCGCGCTCCCGTCGAGGGAGGTGCCGGCAGCCGACCGGCCGAGGAGAAACGAGCCGGACCGGCCCTCGCGGCCAGGAGAAGACCGGACCCGAGCCTCGCTGGGAGCACCCTCGGCGGTGCGAATCGGCGCCGGACCGCACGAAGATCGAGGCTTCCCCCGAAATCGCCCCGCCGCGACCGACCCGCAGCCGCAACTCCCTGCTCCTCAACCGGTTGGACGGCGTTCCGCACCACGGGAGAGGCTCCTCGCGGGGCTCGGGACACGCACCCTCGATGGCGCGATTTCCGCTGCAAGTCGTTGTGGCTTCGGAGGTTCCGGCCGAACTCACCGCTCGAGGAGTGAGGGAGCGCGAAAGCTACGGGTTGTCATGGAATTGGGCGGCGGCGCGCACCGTCGCGGAAGCACCCCCCATGCCTCGTGAAGTGCATCCCCAACGGTGCGTTCTTCCGCCGAAGTCGTTGGAAGTGCGGAGGTTCGCGCTCTCGAACGGATCGACGCCAGAGCATCGGGACGAAGTGGCCGCATATCAACGGCATGCGCAGGGTTACCCACCTTCGAGGGAGCACCTACCATGC
>RFHH01000199.1 GCA_003696075.1 Acidobacteriota bacterium | reverse complement strand
GGGGGAGGGCGGGGAGATCGTCGCGGTGGAGCGCGACGCCGGCGCCGTCCGCACGGGGCGCGGCCTCGCGCGCCGCGCACCGCGGCCGCGCGTCCGGTTCATCGCCGGGGACGTGGGCCGGACCCTCGAGAGGCTTCTCGCCGGTGGGGAGCGGTTCGACGCCGTGGTGGCGAACCCGCCCCGAGCAGGTCTCGATCGCGACGTGCCCGCCCGTTTGGCCCGCCTCGCCCCCGGGCGCCTCGTGCTCGTGTCGTGCCATCCGGCGACGCTCGCGCGCGATCTCGCCCGGCTGGCGGAGCAGGGGTTCCGCGCGCAGGCGGTCGCGGCCGTCGACATGTTCCCACAGACCGCACACCTCGAACTCGTGGCGCGCCTGGCGCCGCCCGGGGAGGAACGTTGAGGCGAGGGCCGGCGGTTCTCGCTCGGTGGGCGCTGGCCGTGTTGCTCGCGGCGGCGCCGGCGCGCGCTTCGTGTCCCACCGACCCCGTGGTGCGCGGAGGCGAGGAGCGAGCCGACCTGCCGGCCGTTCTCGCGGCAGGCTTCGCGTCGGACGAGCCCGACTGCCGCGTCGAGGCCTTCCTGCTGGCGGGCGCGCTGGCCGACACGGCGGGCCCTTGCGGGTGGAGGGACGGTGTCGAGGCGCTGGCGCCCCGGGATCCGGCGGGGCAGGCGCTGCTCGCCGCGTTCGCGTGGCGCTGCGGCTGGCCGGAGCTGGCCGCGGGGGCGGCGCGGCGGGCCGCGAGGGCCGATCCGTCGGCGGAACTCGCCTGGCGCGTGCTCGGCCAGTACTTGGCCTCCCGGTGGCGGCCGGAGGCGGCGCGGGCCGCCCTCCGGCGCGCACTCGAGCTCGACCCCTCCGATCCGACCGCGCTCTGGTACGCCGCCGAGGTGGCCGAGTCGCGGGCGGAACGGCTCCGGAAACTGGAGACCTACCTCGACGCGGGCGCGCGGCGGGGGGAGCCGCCGCCGCGGATCCGGGCAGCCGCCGACCAGATCGCCTTCCTCCACGCCCTCGGCGACCGCCCCGTGTGGCGGCGCGTGCGGTCCGACCTGCCGGCCGAGATCCCGCTCCTTCCGATCCCCGCGGGCCGGGGCCGGGTGGCGGGATGGCTCCTCCGCGCCGCGGTGGGGAAGCGGGCGCGGCTGCCGCTCCTGCTCGACAGCGGCGCCTCCGGGCTCCACCTGGACGCGCGGGCGGCCCGCTCGGCCGGGATGGAGGAGCTGGCGCCGGGAACCCTGGTGGGGGGTGGGGGTCGCCGGGCGCACAGTGTCCGGCGCGGCCTCCTCTCCTCCCTCGACCTGGGCCCCCTTCGTTTCGAGGACGCGCTGGGGGTGGCGGCCGCGGGCGACCTCCATCCCCGCGGCCTGTACCGCGGCCTGATCGGATTCGACCTCTTCTCGGGCCTGGTGGCGGCGATCGACCCCCGGCACGGCCGCCTCCGGTTGGTCCGGGGCGAGAACGCCGAGCGGTCCCCCGACCCGCTGGCTCGCGAACCGGCGGTCGCCGGCCCCTCCGCCGTGCCGCTGTACCGGATCGAGGGACAGCTTCTCGCGCCCGTGACCATCGCCGCCGGGTCGTTCCGAAAGGCGGTGCTGGCCGTCGTCGACACCGGTGCGGCTCGGACGATCCTCTCGGAGACGGCGGCCGACGGGCTTCCCGGTCTGCGGCGCGCCGAGGCGGGCAGCGTGGCCGCCTACGGGGGAGTCCGGCGGCTGGCCGGCCGGCTCGCGCGGGTTCGGCTGGCGCTCGGCGGGACGGTCGTCGAACTCGAGGACGTACCGGTCCTGCGCGTCCCCGAGCGCGCCCGGATGACGGGCGTGGTGACGGGGGGCTTCATCGGGCTGGACGCGCTCGCCCGCCGCCCGTTCGCGCTCGATCTCGCGCGCGGCCTCCTGCTGTCGAGCGCTGGGGCGGCGGCGGGGGAAGGGGACTGAGCCGGCGCTCCGGCGCTCCCACGGGACGGCGCCCGCGACGGGGTGAGCGAAAAGCGCGGGCGGGCGGCTGGGTGCAGGCCCGGCGCGGCAGGCCGGCGGATCGCCCCGCACCGGGCGGGCGCCCGATTCCGCGGCCGGGCCCGGACGGCGGGCCGCCGGCGAGAGGCCGCGGGCGGGTGCGGAGCCGTCAGGCTTCCGCCCCGGGCCGGGGCGGACGGATCGGGCCGAAGCTCTGCTCGTAGCGGCCGAGGTTCTCCCTCAGCGTGTCGAGAAGCGCGGCGGCGTGGACGGGGGCGGTCACCACCCTCGAGACGATCTGCGGTCCCGGGGGGAGGTCCGACACGAAGTCGATGACGAACTCGTGAGGAGTGTGCGAGACGATCACCCGGTTGGCGTAGACGCCACGCCGGGTCTGGTCGTCGATCTTGACGCTCACGGCCGGCCGGTTGGGTCCTGGGGAGGACATGATCGGATCCCTCGCTCGCGGGCCCCTTCTCCGGGGCGGCGCGCCTCCGATCATAGCCCGGCGATCAGAGCGAGGAGATCCGCTCCGGGAGCCGGCCGGCCAGGGCCAGCACCGCCCCTTCGACGGCGAGTCTCGGGTTCCGGTTGATCGCGACGAGTTCGTAGCGGAGCCGTTCGACGGTGTCGATGGGCCGGAGCAGGGGGCCGGCGAGGCGGGCGGCCGTGCGGCCGAGCGCGCTCTCCGGCTCCCTGAGCGCGTCGCGCAGCATGCCGAGCAGGAAACGCAAGGCCGCCTCCGCCTCCTCGGCCGACCCGCCCAGATGCTGGGCCGCCTCGATCGCGACGGCACCGGGAGGTTCGCCCCGGTCGAGCCGGAGGAGCGCCCGTTCCCAGACCGAGGCGGTCTGCTGCAACCGGTCGAGATCGGCGGCCAGGGCCCGGCCCGGGCTCCCCTCGGCGACGCGGGCCCGCGCCACCGCCTCCTCGCGGGGCAGCCCCTTCGCGTCCAGCACCTCGATCAGGTCCTCATGCTCGAGCGGCCCGAAGCGGACGAGCTGGAGGCGCGACCGCACGGTGATCGGCAGCGCCGCTGGCACGGTGGTGACGAGGATGAGCACCCCGAAATCGGGCGGCTCCTCGAGTGTCTTCAACAGGGCGTTCAACCCCGCAGGCGTCATGCGCTCGGCCGGGTCGACGATGTAGATCCGCCGCGAGAGTTCGAACGGATGCTGGGAGAGGGAGAGCGCGATGTCGCGCGCCTGGAGGACCGAGATCCGCGTCCGCCGCGGCGGCACCGACACGAGACCTGCGTCGGGATAGACGCGCGGAGGCGCCGTCGCCGGAGCGTCGGCGCGCAGCGCCGTGACGTGATCGGCCTCCCCGATCCGCCGGCAGGCGCTGCACGCGCCGCAGGGCTCGCCGCCATCCGGCGACAGGCAGACCAAAGCCGCCGCGAACCCGAGGGCCGCCGTGCGCTTGCCCACCCCTTCCGGGCCGGCGAACAGGAGCGGCGGCACGGGCCCCCCGGAGGCGGCGAGCGCCTCGAGGCGCGATCGGGCGCGGCGCTGGCCCCTGAGGCGGGCGAGTGGAAGCCAATCGGTCATTCGACCCGGTCGAGGGGTGCGATCCCCGGGAAAAGGTCGCGCACCGCGCCGACGACGGCCTCGTGCACCTCGCGTGCGGGAGGGGACGCGTCCACGACGCACACGCGGGACGGCTCTCGTTCCGCGATGCGCAGGAATCCTTCCCGGACCCGGCGGAAGAAGGCGACGTCCTCCTCGTCGTAGCCCCGGGGCCTTCCCGGACGCGCCGCCGCTCGGGCAAGGCCGTCGCGCGGGTCGAGGTCGAGAAGGATCGTCCGATGGGGCCTCAGGTCGAGCGGCGGAAGGCGATGGAGGGCTTCGATCAGCCCGGGGTCGCGACCGCGACCGGCGCCCTGGTACGCGCGGGTGGAATCGAGAAACCGGTCGCACACGACGTGGCACCCGCGATCGAGCGCCGGCCGGATCACCGACTCCACGTGGTGCGCCCGGGCCGCCGCGTAGAGGTAGATCTCGGCAAGACCGAGCTCGCGCCACACCGTCGGATCGCGAAGGAGATCGCGGAGCGCCGGCCCCACTCGACCGGCTCCGCCGCCCGGCTCCCGCGTTTCGAGACAGGAGCCCCCCGCGCGGCGCATGGCACGCGCGAGGAGCCCCGCCTGCGTCGACTTGCCGGCTCCCTCGATCCCTTCGATCGTGATGAAGAACGCGTGGGCGCCGGACATCCGAGCCCTCCTGCGGCGCGCGCCGCGCCGGACCGGCGCCCCTCGCACCGGCGGGCGAGGATTATAGAATCGGCGCCCGATGGCGCCGCTCCCCGATCGCCGCCGACGCGAGCGACTGCGCCGCCGTGAGCGCGCGCTGCGGCGCGCCGGCTACTCGCGCGTCGCGGGCACCGACGAGGCCGGTGTGGGCC
>RFHH01000198.1 GCA_003696075.1 Acidobacteriota bacterium | reverse complement strand
TGGCGGAAGGCTCGCCCGAGCACCGGTGATGGGGGCCGGCCGGCGCTCCGGGGCCCCGTCGGCATGCTGATCGGTCTCACCGGACCGAACGCCGCCGGGAAGGGGGAGGTGGCAGCCCTCCTCGCACGCCGGGGGTTCGCGGTCCATTCCCTGTCCGACGTCGTGCGCCGCGCCGCGGCGCGCCGGGGGCTCGCGCCGGACCGCGAGACGCTGATCGCGCTGGGGCGCGAGATGCGAAAGGCGGGCGGGCCGGGCGTGCTGGCCGAGGCGCTCGTCGAAGATCTCGAAGAGCGCGCCGTCGTCGATTCGATCCGGCACCCCGCCGAGGTCGCCGTGCTCAGGCGCAGGCCCGACTTCCGGCTCCTGGGCATCGACGCCCCGGTCGAGGTGCGGTGGCGGCGCGCGCGGCGGAGGGGGCGCCCCGGCGACGACGTGACGCTCGACACCTTCCTGGCGCAGGAGGCGGAGGAGAACCGCTCCAGCCCGACCTCGCAGCAGCTGCTCCGGACCCTCGCCGAGGCGGATGCGGTCGTCCGGAACGACGGCAGCCTCGCCCGCCTGGAAGGTCTCGTGTTGCGAATCCTATCGGTCTGGGAGAAGGAGGCCGCGTTGACGCCGGGAGGGGCGCGCTCCTAGAATCGCCCGCCACCGCCGCCCGCGCCGCAGGGGCGGCCTTTTCGGAAGGAGGCGGGACGTGAAGGTGCCGCGGCGCGAGCTGAACCTCCTGGAACGACTGTACATCCCCGAGATCCTGCGCGGCCTGCGGACGACGATCCGCCACGCGGTCCGGCCGAGCGATCGCGTCACCCGCCAGTACCCGGAGGAGCCGACGCCGCTGCCTCCGCGCTACCGCGGCATCCCCGCGCTGGTGACCGACGAGGACGGCCGGATCAAGTGCGTGGCCTGCCAGCTGTGCGAGTTCGTGTGCCCGCCGGAGGCGATCAAGATCGTCCCGGGAGAGTTCTCGGACAGCAACGTCGAGAAATACCCGGCGCGGTTCGATCTCAACATGCTGCGGTGCATCTACTGCGGCCTGTGCGAGGAAGCCTGCCCGGAACAGGCGATCTTCATGAGCGATGTGGCGACCTTCGTCGTCTCCTCGCGAGAGGAGGCGGTCCTCCCGAAAGAACGCCTGCTCGAGCTTGGCGGCGCGCGTCCCGACCCGATCCACAAGTGGGCGGCCAAGTGAGGCGGCGGGCCGGATGACGGGGGCTCCGCGCCGGTCGGGCGATCGGGGAGGATGCCGCGGATGAAGCTCCCGATCCGGTTCGAGGTGGCGTCGGGCCGTCCGGCGGAAGCCGGTGCGGACGCGCTGGTGCTGTTTCGAACGGCCGGGGGCCCATGGCCGGCAACGGGCGCTCCCGCCGCCGACCGGGTGGTGCGCTCGGAACTCGAACGCCGCGGCTTCGAGGCCGGTCCCGCCAAGGTCGAGCGAGTCGACGTGGAGCTGGGAGGCGCCCGGCGGCCCGTGGTGGTCGTCGGGATGGGGAGGGAAGCGGACGGAGACGCGGCGCGCGTGCGGCGGGCGGCGGCGGCGGCGGCGCGCGCGGTGAGCGCCCTGGGCGTGCGGAGCTGCGCCCTGTCCGTGCCTCCCGCGCCGCGCTCGGTCGGCGGGCTCGACGAGCGCCTCCGCCTCGCCGCCGAGGGTTTCGGTCTCGGCCTGTACCGCTTCGACAAGTACCGCACCTCGTCCCGCGAGAGGGGGAGGCTGCAGAAAGCGGTTTTCTGCACCGGTTCGCTCAGGCCCGCCTTCCGGGAAGCTCTGCGGCGCGCCTCGGCGGTGACCGCGGGCGTCTTCCTGGCGCGGGATCTGGTGAACGAGCCCGCCGGCGTCATGACTCCGCGGGAATTCGTGCGGCGTGCCCGCGCGGAGTCCCGGCGGGCCGGGATCCGGATGCGGGTGCTCGGCCCGTCGGAGATCGCCCGGCAGCGGATGACGGCACTGGCTGCGGTGGCGGCGGGCAGCGACGAGCCGCCTCGCGTGGCCCATCTCGTCCTCCCGGCGCGGCGCCGGCGGCCCGCGGCGCGGCTGGCCTTCGTGGGGAAGGGGGTCACGTTCGACGCCGGGGGATACAACATCAAGACCGGGTCCCACATCAGCGACATGAAGATGGACATGGCGGGCGCCGCGGCGGTCCTCGGGGCCATGTCGGCCCTGGCCGCGGTCGGCTGCGATGCCGAGATCCACGGGTTCGTCGGGCTGGTCGAGAACCTGGTGTCGGGCCGCGCCTACAAGCCAGGGGACGTCCTGCGAACGCGCCGCGGGCTGACCGTGGAGGTGAGCAACACCGATGCGGAAGGGCGTCTCGTACTCGCCGACCTGCTCGACTGGGTGCGCACGACGGTGGAGGCGGATCTGACCGTGGACGTGGCCACGCTCACCGGCGCATGCGTCATCGCTCTCGGCACCGGCACGGCCGGCATCATGGGAAACGATCGGCGCGCCGTCGACCGGGTGCTCGACGCGGCGAAGCGCGCCGGCGAGCGCTGCTGGCCCCTGCCTCTCTTCGCGGAGGACCGGGATCAGCTGAAGAGTCACATCGCCGATCTGAAGAACACGGGGCCCCGGTGGGGCGGCGCCCTCACCGCCGGGCTGTTCTTGAAGGAATTCGCCGGAGATCGGCCCTGGGTGCACATGGACATCGCGGGCCCCGCCTTTTCGGACAAGGACGACCCTCTCACGGGACGGGGCGGCACCGGCGCGGCGGTCGCCACCCTCGTGCGGCTCGCGGAGCGGACCTAGCCGGTCCGCGCCCCCTTCTCCCCGTGCTCGCGCCGCCCGCCGCGCCGCTTCCGGCGCGGCTTCCGGCGGTCCTCGGGGGGCCCGGCGGGGAACAGCTCGCTGTAGCGCGCGCGCCAGCGCCGCGCCTCTTCGACGAGGTCACCGGTCGTCTCCGCGACCAGCTCGAACAGGCGCAACGCCTCGGGGAAATAAGTCCTCCGCATGAACACCGATGCGGAGCGCCTCTTCCGCCCTTTCCCCGGCACGAACCGTTCCAGGGCCAGGAGAACCTGGCGGATGCGCTCGCAGTCGCGCTTGCTGACCGAAAGGCGCTGGGCGATCGGCCGCAGCGCCTCCGACACGCGGGCCCCGGCGTCCCGGGGGGACGGGCCGGCAGCTTCCATGAGAACGGGAGAGAGCAGGGCAGCGAGCTGGAGCGACGCGGGCAGCTCCTGTCCCTGTTGCGTCACCGCGTCGATCGTCCGGAGGAGGCGCCTGAGGGCGCGGACTTCTTCCTCGCCCGCGGCTTCCAGATGAGCCGCCAGCTCCGGCAGGACGACTTCCAGAAGCCCCGTCTCGCGGAGGAGGTCGAACGCGGGTGCCATCGCGCCCCCTCTGTACATGCGGAGCAACTCCTCGCCGATGCGAGGGGGCGCGGCCTCCAGCACGTGGCGGCGGTAGGTCGCGATCGCTTCGAGCGTCTCGCGCTCGATCGTGCAGCCGAGCCTCGCTGCGTGCCGGACCGCCCGGAGCATCCGGATCGGGTCTTCGCGAAAGCGTATCGGCGGATCGCCGATGCAGCGGATGATGCGTCGCTCGGCGTCTTCCACTCCGCCGACATAGTCCACGATCACCTGCCGGTCGACATCGTAGAAGAGCGCGTTGATCGTGAAGTCGCGGCGCACCGCGTCCTCGTCCGCGGTTCCGAAGCGGTTGTCGTCACGGATCAGGAGATCGCCGTCCCGAGGTTCGGTCACGTTGGCCCGGAACGTGGCCACCTCGACGATCTTGTTCCGGAAATAGACGTGCGCGAGTCGGAACCGGCGGCCGATGATCCGGCAGTTCCGGAACAGGCGGCGGACCTCCGGGGGATGCGCGGAGGTGACGACGTCGAAGTCCTTGGGCCGGAGGCCGAAGAGGAGGTCCCGGACGCAGCCGCCGACGAGATAGGCCTGGTGACCCGCCTCCGTCAGCCGCCTGATCACCCGCACGGCGTCGGCGTCGAGAGCCTCTTGGGGGAAGGCGATCGCGATCTCCTTCGGGCGTGGCGGTGCCGTCGCCGGATCCCCGGCCGGGAGCGGCTCTCCGTGATCCTGTCCGGTCGTCATTCCGTGTCCGATCCGCCGCGCCGGCCGGGAGCGGCCCGCGATCCGCGGGGCGGGGTTCCGCGCTCCTGCGCTCCCCGCCGCCGGCGCGGGATGATACCCCGGATGCCCCCGGGACGGTCGTCGGATCGGTTCCGGGCTACCATCGGACCGTGACCGCCACGCGCCATCGCCCGTCTCGCCGCCCGTTGCTGTTGGCGGCGGCCCTCGTGACGGCGGTCGCCGGAACCGCGGCGGCCAGTCCTCTCGAGGGATGGACCCTGCTGCGGCTCGAGGGCCGGAAGTTCCTGTTCGCCAAGGGCATCGCCGAAATCGAGCGCTTTCCCGCCGAGGACGGCGGGATCGAGCTGGCTGTCCGCTCCGAGGCACGGATCTTCGGCGCCACCGCGGGGGAGCGTCTGGCTGCCACCTGGTTCGACCCGCTGCGCCGCCGGAGCGACCGCTGGCTCGAGCTCGCGGGGCCGGAAAAGGCGCGGGCGGGATGGCGTGCGGGCGACGGCCGGCGGTACGCGGTGGTCTCCTACGACCGCCCACGGGGAGCGGAACAGGATCCCGCCCGGTGGAACAGGCGCGAGGAACGGAGCTTCGGGCTCGACGGCATCCCGCCGGCGTGGGCGGTCGTCGAGCCGTACGCGCTGCTCGGCCTGCTCGGGCAACTGGCGGCGGAGGGAGGCGGGCGGGTGACGCTCCTCACCCGCAGCGGCCCGATCCAGGTGCAGGCCGCGGTCGGCAGCCGGCAGGAGAGCACGGTCCGGGTGCGAACGCCGGGCTCGCGCCGGCGCCGACTCCGCCTCCGGCTCGTCGAAGTGGTCCTGGCGCCGGCCGAGGAGGGTGGGCGCACGCTGCTCGGGATGAGCGGAAAGACCCG
This sequence comes from Acidobacteriota bacterium, assembly GCA_003696075.1. Classification (NCBI taxonomy): domain Bacteria; kingdom Pseudomonadati; phylum Acidobacteriota; species Acidobacteriota bacterium. Next base: position 21,668 of record RFHH01000198.1, on the reverse strand, counting down.
CCTGTGGGTCGACGGCGATTCGGGGGCCCTCGTGCGGATCGAGGGATGGCACGAGCGGCTCCGAGGGCGGGTCCGCCTCGAGCTGACCTCCTTTTCCGCCGAGCGCCGGCGCCGGCCGGAGCTGCCCGAACCGTGGCCCGCGGCCGGCCTTGACGCCGGGATCGAGTCTCCCTAGATTGACCACCTTTTCGCGCCCGAGCCGTTCCCGACGGAGATCGCCATGCCCAGCCCGCGCCCGGGCGGTGACCACCCCACCCGCCTGACGATCGCTCCCGACGCCTTCGTCGCACCCGGAGCGGTGATCGTCGGCGAGGTGAGCATCGGGGCCGCCTCGACCGTCTGGTACGGCAGCGTGCTGCGCGGAGACATCGAACCGGTTCGGATCGGCAGCCGGTCCAACGTCCAGGACCTCTGCGTGATCCACGTCGACGAGGGCTATCCCGCGGTGATCGGCGACCGGGTGACGATCGGCCACCGGGCCGTCGTCCACGGCGCCGTCCTCGAGGACGACTGCCTGATCGGCATGGGGGCGGTCGTGCTCTCCGGCGCGACGGTGCGGCGCGGGGCGGTGGTCGCAGCCGGCGCCGTGGTGAGGGAGGGCTTCGAGGTCCCCTCCGGCACGGTCTGCGCCGGCGTACCCGGCCGCATCATTGGCGAAGTGGACGAGGCGACCGCCCGCCGCGTCGCCGAGGGCGTGGAGCGGTACGTCCGGTACGGTCGGCTCTACCGGGAGGGACGCCTCGGCGGGGGACCGTATGGCGGCGCATGAGATCGACACCGTCGCGGCCCGGCGGCGCCCCGGTTCGCGCTGGATCCTGACGACGCACCTGAACCCGGACGGCGACGGGATCGGCAGCCAGGCCGGGTTCGCCGCCTGGCTCCGCCGGGGTGGCGCGGAGGTGCGGATCGTCAACCGCGACGCGATTCCAGGAACGCTGCGATTCCTCGACCCGGAAGGCTGCATCGAGGTCTACGACCCGGCGGAGCACGATGCTCCGATCGCCGAAGCCGACGCGGTGGTCATGCTCGACAACTCCGATCCCGCGCGCCTCGGAGAAATGGAAGGCGCCGTCCGAGCGGCGCGGGGCCTCAAGATCTGCATCGACCACCACCCGGAGCCGGATCCGATGTGGGACCTGCTGCTGGTCGACCCCGAGGCTTCGTGCACGGCCGAGATCGTTCTCCGGCTGTTCGAGGCGACCGGCGATCCCGTGGACCGCGACGCCGCGACCGCGCTGTACGCCGCGCTGGTGTCGGACACGGGTCGTTTCCGGTTCGGCAACACGGACGCGGACGCGTTCCGGATGGCGGCGAAACTCGTGGCGGCAGGAGCCAGCCCGGCCGAGGTGTACGCTCGGCTGGAGGAGCGGTTCAGCGCCGCATTCCTCGTGCTGCTCGGAAGAATGCTCGCCGATCTCGAGGTCCGGGCGGGGGGGCGCCTGCTGGTCCTCCGCACGCCGGCCGATTTCGAGGGGGCCCTCGGCCCGGCGGGCGAGGACCTGAGCGAGGTGATCAACCTGGCGCTCCGCTCGAGCGAGAGCCGTGTGGCCGTCCTTTTCCGGCCGCTGGGCCCGGACCGCACGAAGATCAGCCTCCGCTCGAAGGGGAGGCTCGACGTGAACCGGCTCGCCCGCGCCCATGGAGGCGGCGGCCACAGGAACGCTTCCGGTATCGTGATGGAGGCGGGCCTCGAAGAAGCGGCCGCCCGGCTGCTCCCGGAACTCGAGCGGCTCGTCACCGGCTGAAGAGGTCCGGCGGGAAGCGGCGAACGGGGACGAGGTGAGGTCATGAGGCGGGGACGTCGGGCGCTGCTGCGGGCGTTGATGCTGGTGCCCAGAGGGCTCGTCTGGCGTTTCGCCCGGACCTACATCGCGGGGGACACGCTCGAGGACGGGCTCGCGGTCGCGAGACGGCTCAACGAGGAGGGCTGCCGCGCCACGCTGGACGTTCTGGGGGAGGGTGTCCGGGACGAGAGAGCGGTCCGAGAGTACGTGGACGCCTACAAGCGGGCGATCGACGGCATCGTCGGCAGCGGCGTGCAGGCCAATGTCTCCGTGAAGCCCACCGCGCTCGGACTCGCGCTCTCGTCCGGCCTGGCGCTCGAGGCGGTGGGGGAGGTGCTCGAGCGGGCGGCACGCGACGGTCTCACCGTCCGCCTCGACATGGAGGATTCGAGCGTCACCCAGAAGACGCTCGATCTCTACCGTGCCCTCCGGCAGAGGGGTCACGACAACGTCGGCGTCGTCCTGCAGGCCTACCTGCGCCGGACCCTCGACGATGTCCGCCGCCTGGCGTCCGAGGGAGCGTCGGTTCGCATCTGCAAGGGCATCTACATCGAGCCGCGCGAGATCGCGTACCAGGACGACGACGTGGTGCGGCGGTCGTTCGTGGACGCGGTGCGCGTCATGCTCGACGGCGACGGAACGTTCACGGCGGTCGCCACGCACGACGAGGCCCTCGTCTTCGAGACGCGCCGCCTCCTCAGGGAGCGGGATATCGGTCCGGATCGTTACGAGTTCCAGATGCTCCTCGGGGTCGATGCCGAGCTGCGGCGGCTGATCGTCGCCGAAGGACATCCCATGCGCGTCTACGTTCCGTTCGGTTCGGGGTGGTACGCCTACTCGCTCCGCCGGCTGGTGGAGAATCCCCGGCTGGCGTCCCACGTTGCCCGGAACGTGCTCGGATTCGGCCCGGGACGCAGCGCGGACGCGGCGGCGGGCGGTTGAAGATCTTCGCCATCGGCGATCCCCACCTCTCGTTCGGACGCCCCAAGCCGATGGACGTCTTCGGCGAGGTATGGTCCGACCATGCCGAGCGCCTGGCCCGCGAATGGGACCGCACCGTCGGCGAGGAGGACGTCGTCCTCGTCGCCGGGGACATCTCCTGGGCGCACACGCTGGAGGAGGCGGCCCCCGATCTGAGGTACCTCGCCAGCCGGCGCGGCCGGCTCAAGGTCTTGCTCAAGGGCAACCACGACTCCTGGTGGACCTCGGCGGCCAAGGTCCGCGCCTCGCTTCCCGCCGGCCTGGCGATCCTCCACCGCGACGCCCTCCGGCTCGAGGAAGGTGTCGTCCTTTGCGGGGCGAGGGGGTGGAACCTCCCGGGCCTGCCGTGGTCCGATCCGGTGCGCGACCCTCCCCTCTACCGCCGGGAGCTGGCGCGGCTCGACGCTTCCCTCGCCGCCGCCCGCCGCCTGCGCCGGGCCGGGGACCGGCTGATCGCGGTGCTTCACTTCCCGCCGGCGGGACCGGACGGCGCTCCCACCGAGGTCCTCCGGATGCTGGCGGAGGCGGGCGTCGATCTGGCGGTCTACGGGCACCTTCACGCCGACGACCACGCCTGGGCTCCACGCGGGCTTCTGCACGGGGTCCGCTTGGCCTTCGTCGCGTCCGACTTCGTCCGGTTCCGTCCGGTAGCCGTCTTCGACTCCGGCACCGGGATCCTGGAGGCGGGAGCTGCGCATTGACAGGCCCGGGGAGCCATCTTAGACAAGGGGCCTGGCACCGCCCCGCCGACCGCCGGGGCCGGGCGCCCGTGAGGTGACGACCGTGCCGATCTACGAGTACCGTTGCGAAGCCTGCGGGGACGAGTTCGAGGTCATGCAGAAGTTCTCCGACCGGCCGCTCAAGCGGTGCGGCAAGTGCGGGGGCCCGCTCGAGAAACTGATCAGCCGGTCCTCGTTCGTTCTCAAGGGAGGCGGTTGGTTCGCCGACGGTTACGGGCGCTCGCGGTCCGGCGGGGAGCGTTCCGGCAAGAAGCGGAGCGGCGAAGGGGAGAAGTCCGACGCCAAGGGGGGCGGAGAGGGGGCTCCCGGAGCGCGACCGGCCGCTGCGGCGGCCGCGTCGCGCTGACTCCGCCGTTTTGACCGCCTGATCGGCCGCCGCTAACATCGGCGCCACCGGGGGGATGAGGCCCTCCGGCGGGTCGCGGGAGCGCCGCGGCCCGGCACGAAGGGAAGACATGACCTGGTGGCGGCGAGCGGGGTCTCCTGCGGCGGCCCGGCCGGCAGGCCGGGGGGCGGCCCGGCGCTCCGCGCGGACTCCCGCGCGGGCTCCACGTCCCGGCATCTCCGAACCCGCGCGCGCCACCGGACCGACGGGGCGGCGGACCGCTTCCGCCGCCGGAAGCACGGACAGCGAACCCGCAGCCCGGAGCTGCGGAGACGGACGGCCTTTCGAATCCACTCGATGCGGCCGGCTCGCCCGGGGTCGCCGGGCGGGTCGGCGGGCGGGGCCGGTACGGCGCCTGCCGAGCGGCCGTGCCGCGCGCTGAGCGTCTTTGACGTCCCGTGCCGATCGGTGTCGTGTCCTTCCCGGGGCAGCGGGCCGAAGGCCCGCGAGGAGCACGGCATGGGCGGTCTCGCGGGATTCGCGGCGGCGGGGGCCACGGGCGGTTCGGCGCTTCTCGCCACGGCCGCCCTCGGGGCGGCGCTCGGCCTGGCGGCCGGGTGGGCCTTGGCCGCACGCACCGCGCGCGGCGTTCTCTCTCGCGCGCGGGCGGAGCGGCAGAGGATCCTCGAGGCGGCGGAGGCCCAGGCGGAGCGGGAGGCGGCGGAGCACCGCGCTCGCGTCGAACAGGAGCTGGAGCGGCGCCGGCGCGCCTGGGAGGAGGAGGAGAAACGGAGGTCGGCCCAGCTCGAGCAGGCGGAAGAGGATGCCGAACGCCGCCACCGCCGGCTCGTCGACCGGGATCGGGCTCTCGCACGGCGCGACCAGCTCCTCGTCCAAAGGGAGCGGGAACTCGAGACCCGGCGCGAGGAGGTGGCCTCGCTGCGGGCGGAGCTGGAGCGGCTCCGCGAGCAGGCGCTGGTCCGCCTGGAAGAGGTGGCCGCTCTCCCTCGCGAGGAGGCCCGCCGGCAGCTCCTCGAAGCGCTCCGCGCCGAGGTGAGGCAGTCGGCGGCGGCCGAGGTCCGCGCGATCAAGGAAGACGCGCAGCGGCGGGCGGAGATCGAGGCCCAGAAGATCATCGCCTTGGCGATCGAGCGGGTCGCTTCCGAGTACTCCGCCTCGCGCTCGGTCTCTCACGTCAAGATCCCGGACCCGGCCATCCGTGGCCGGATCATCGGCACGGAGGGGCGCAACATCCGCACCTTCGAGAAGCTGACCGGCATGCAGCTCGTCATCGACGACAACCCCGGACAGGTGACGATCAGCGGTTTCAACCCGGTGCGGCGTGAGATCGCCCGGCGTGCCCTGGAGAAGCTGATCGAGGGAGGGGTGATCCATCCCCGCCGGATCCAGCAGGTGGTGGCTCAGGTCAAGCGGAAGGTGGAGCAGGAGACGCTGCGGGCCGGCCGGGAGGCGGCGGAGGAATTCGGGCTGAAGAAGGTTCACCCCGAGATCCTCACCCTTCTCGGGAGGCTGAAGTTCCGGACGAGCTACGGCCAGAACGTGCTGGAGCACGTCAAGGAATGCGCCCGCATCTGCGGCATGCTCGCCGCCGAACTCGGCCTCGACCAGAAACTGGCCGAAAGGGCCGCTCTCCTCCACGATATCGGCAAGGCGGTCGACTTCGAGCGCGAGGGCACCCATCCTGAGATCGGCGGCGAGATCGCGCGGCGGTACGGAGAGCCGGACGTGGTCGTCAACGCCATCGAGTCCCACCACGACGACTGCGAGGTGATCCACCCGATCTCCGTGCTGGTCGCGGCGGCGGATGCCCTGTCCGGGGCTCGTCCGGGCGCTCGGCGGCAAACGACCGTCGACTACATCCGGCGCGTGAAGAAGCTGGAGGAGATCGGCGCTTCGTTCGAAGGCGTGAGCCAGTGCTACGCACTGCAGGCCGGCCGCGAGCTACGCGTCATCGTCGAGGCTCGCAAGCTGGACGACGACAGGACGGCGTTGCTCGCTCACGATCTCGCGCAGAGGATCCAGAACGAAATGGACTATCCGGGGAGGGTGAAGATCACCGTCATCCGGGAGCTCAAGGCGCAGGCCGTGGCGCGCTGAGGGAGTGCGGCGCCGTGGCCCGTTCCGGGGAAGACCGCCCCGCCGGCGCGCGCGCCGAGGTCCGGCAGCTCGTTCGCGACGCGCTGCGAGCCGTTCCGGGGGGGCGCATGCCGGTCTCGGGGGCGACGCGGTCGATGGCGCCCTTTCTTCGCGGCGGGGACGAGATCGTCTGGCGCCGCGCGGAGGGGGTCCCCAGGGTGGGCGACGTCGTGCTCTTCTTCCGGGACGCGCCGGCACGCCCGGACGCCTCGCTCGCGGACAGGCTTCGCGACGGGGGCCTGACGGTCCACCGGGTGATCGCGCGGCGGCGGGACGGCCGCCTGGTCACGAAGGGCGACGGCCTGCCGGGAGCCGACGCCCGTCCGCCGGCGCGGAGCGACCTGCTCGGCCTGGTCGTCGCCGTCGTTCGCCGCGGTCGGCGCTATGCTCTGGACGGCGCGGGAGCCCGCCTGTACGCGCGGGTCGCGGCCGGGGTGTCGCGGTGCGGAGCGCTCCTGTTCGGCGCGGCCACCCGGGTCGATGCGGTCGCGGCCCGGGTCGTGCCCGCTCTCGGAGGCCGCTGGCTGCTTCGGCGTCCGGCCTGGTGGCTCCAACGGGCCGTCCAGGGGGGATGGTATCTGGCCGGCTTCCGAGCCCTGCATCCACGTGGGGAGGAGGCGGTTCCCCCTCCGCCCCGTTCGGCTTCGGAGGACATTCCAGGTGAGCGGTGAGGCGCGCGCGACCTACTACTCGATCGATGTCGAAGCCACCGGGCCGGTCCCCGGGCTGTACAGCATGGTGAGCCTGGGCGCCTGCGTGGTCGCGCCGCGGGATGGCGGCCTGCGCATCGGCGAGACCTTCTACGTCGAGATCCGCCCCGCCTTCGCCGGCAACGATCCCCGGGCCAATGCGGTGCACGGCCTCGACCTCGACCGCCTGCGGCGCGAGGGTGTGGAACCGCGGGAAGCAATGGAGCGCCTGAACCGGTTCGTCGACCGGAGCCTGGTTCCGGGCACGGAGCCGGTGTTCGTCGGCCACGTGGCGGTTTTCGACTGGATGTACGTCGCCTGGTACTACGAGTGGTGCGGCGTGCGGAATCCCTTCGGCTACAAGGGGATCGATACCAAGGCGCTGGCGATGGGGGTCTTGGGACTGCCGTGGTTCGACACCACGAGGGAGACGATCGCCGAGCGCCTCGGCCTCGAACCTCAGGACGAGGCGACGCTACACCGCGCCGATGCGGATGCCCGGCACCAGGCGGAGATCCTCAAGGCGCTGCTGGAGTGCGCGGGGCTGACGTGACGCCGGAAAGGGGCGGCCGCCGCGCCGCGCCCGTGAACCGCACGGCGATGTCGAACGGCAACCCGGCGGCGATCGCGGCGAGCCGTCCGGCGCGGAACCCGGCCGCCCGATCGAGCCAGCGCCGCGCCGCGGCGTAGTCCCCCGCCGCCACCAGATGGTCGACGCGCGCCAAGGCGCGCCGCAGCCCGGCGGCCCACTCCTCCGCCCGGGTTCTCACGCGTCCGGTCGTGCGGTCGATGGCGAGCGCCCCCTCCGCCTCGAGCAGCGCCAGCTGGAGCCGCGCCGCCGCCGCGCCCCGCTCCCCGCGGCCGAGGGCGCCGAGAAGGGCCGCGAGGACGGTCGCGCGGCCCTCGGCCCGGTCGGCGAGCGCGAGCGCCGCGGCGAGGCCGGCACGCGCCTCGTCCAGCAGGGGGGCCGCCTCCCGCAGGCGGTCCGGACCCGCGCGGGGGGGCCGCCCGTGCGCGAGGGAATGGAGGAGGAGGAAGTCGACATAGGTCTCCCCGTCCTGTTCCGGACCGCCGCCCAGGAGCGCCTGCGCCGCGGGTCGGAGGAGGATTCGGCTCTTGGCGAGCGCCACGTTTCGGAAGACCAGGTGGCGGGTCCTACCGGGCGTCGGGTCGAGCGGGAACTCCACGGCCACCGGGACGCCGCCGGCGCGAGCCGCGCCGCCCGCGCCCGCGAGGTCCAGCAGCTCCACCCGCGAAGCGTCGGGCGGGGGGGCACCGCACGTCGCCTCGAGGCGGCGGGCCGCCGCCTCGACCTTCGCGGCGCCCCCGGGTACGGTGACGCCGACGAGCGCCTCGAACGACGCTTTCAGGCCGAACAGGCGGTCCTCACCGGTGGGATGCGGCCCGAGAAGGAATCGGACGGGGCCGCGGACTTCGAGCCAGAGCCGGTCCGCTTCGCGGTAGTCGTCCGAGCGGAGGGCTTCGGCCAGCGCCCCGAGGTAGCGACGCAGGGCGGGGTCGGTGGTGAGGCTCCTCGCCTTCTCGAGGCTGCCGGCGATCGCCTCGAGCCGGTCCCGGAAGACCTTCGAGTAGGGCCGTCCGCTCAGTCCGTGTTCGTCGCGCACCACCAGGGTGGTCTCGGAGATCAGCTCGGCCTCCCGGTCGGGGTGCTCGGAGAGGAACCGCGTCCACTCTTCCGGCGTCAGGTCCTCCGGATAGAAGCCGGCGCCGGGAGGGCGCGGCGGGGTGTCGAGGAAGAGGTTCCGCCCCGCCCGCCCGCGGTCGTACGGCCCGAAGTTGATGTCGAACAGCCGGAGGGCCTTGCGCCTTTCGACCGCGGGCAGCGCCTCGAGACGCTCGCGCCGCTCGCGGTTCGAGCGGCCGGCCTGGTCGAGGAAGATGCCGTCCACCTGCCGCGCGGCCGCCAGCAGGTGGTCGAGGGCCTGCCGGTCCTCCTCCGGCAGCCCCTCCGCCTCCCATCCCAACTCGACCTCCGGCCATTCGGCGAGCCAGGCGTCGAGATCGGGCGTCACCCGGGGCTCGACGCTCGCCGGCCCTGCGCCCCCGCCCCCGGGGGCGCAGGCGCATGCGGCGAGGAGCGCCCCGGCGGTCCACCTGGGCAGGCGCAGCGACATCGGCCTCCTCCCGGCCAAGATGGGGTGGCCGGCTGGAGCCCGTCCAGTGGCGCGGGGATCCGGCCCGGGCATCGGGCATAATCCCGACCGGGAGGCGCCATGGCGGCACGCGAACCGATCACCCTCGCCGTCATCCTGACGGTGGCCCTCGTCCTCCTGAGCTGTCTGTTCGCCGGCGTCGTCTACGTCGCGTACGTCGACGCCCGGGAGATCGAGGCGAGGGTGCGCCACGACATCGAGCGGCAGATCAGCGCCGAGCAGGTGCATCTCGCGAGCTGGTACGAAGCGGTCGTCCAAGAGCATGCGCGCCAGATCGCCGCTCCGTTCCTCTGGGACGTGGAGACTCTCGAAGGGCTCGAAGAGGGTTCCCCCGCGTACCAGCGGCTGCAGCGCCGCATGTGGCAGTTCGTCTACGGGCGAGATCGGGAGCCCGCGCTCCCGAGCCAGCCTGTCGGCCCGCTGGAGTCCGTCCTGATCATCGACCGGCAGCACCGCATCGTCGCTGCGTCGGACACCCTGGCCGTCGACCGGAGATTCACCGATCCCGAGGAGGTGCGGCTCCTGGAGACGGCCCTCCACCGGCCCGTCGTGAGGCGATTCGAGGGGGAACGGGCCGACGGAAGACCCGTGGTGGAGGTCTCCGTCGGGGTTCCCAACGCCAAGGGAGAGCCGATCGGCGTCGTCCGGTTGCGTTACGTCGGCGGCGAGATCTCGGACATCCCCGCCCTGCCCCGTCTCGACGTCTCGGTCCAGCCGCGGCTCCTGGCTCCCATCCTGGCCGGCATCGTCGCCTTGCTGGGAGTGGCCTTCGGCTCCCTCGCGACCTACCAGGTCGTCGCCCTCACGCGGAGGCTGAAGGCGATGGCGCGCGGCATCCGGCTACCGCCCGGCCGGGGGCTCGGCCGGGAAGCGCTGTCGATGATCGAGGAGCGACTCGAGTCGCTCAGCGACGCCGTCCGGCGGGACGACCTCCTCGTCGCCTCGCTCACCGACGCGTTGCGAGAAGGCGTGATCCTGTTCGATCCCGAAGGCCGGCCGGTGATCGCGAACCGCCAGGCGGCGGAGATGTTCGGGGTCGAGGGGGAGGGGGACGAGCAGCTCCTGAAGCTCCGGCGGCTGTTGAACGACAACCCGTCGCTCGCCGAGGTGGTGCGCGCGGCGATCTCGCGGCGCAAGGCCGTCCGGGAGCGCTCGCTGTCCCTGAGGGTCGCGGGCGGTGAAGTGGCGGTCCAGGTGACGAGCTACGTGCTCCAGGACGGCGAACGGGTCGCCGGCGTCCTCCTGGTCATCAAGGACCGGGCCTCCATCGAAGCGCTCGAGCGGAATCTCCGCGAGGCATCGAAGCTGCAAGCGATCGTGCGGCTCACCGGCAGCGTGGCCCACGAGGTGAAGAACCCGCTCGGGGCCGTCCGCGTCCATCTCGAGCAGCTTCGGCGCCGCTTGCTACGGCTCGCCCACGCCGACCCGACCGCTTCGGAGCGGGTCGACGTCCTGAAGGAGGAGATCGACCGGCTCCACGAGATCCTCGACGAGTGGCTGAACTTCACCAGCCCGGACGAGCGCGCACCGGCCCATGCGCGGGTGACCGAGGTGATGCACTCCGTCGCCCGCCTGCTGCGCGTGGAGGCACGCCACCAAGGCGTGGACCTCGTCGTCGAGCAGGAAGGACAGCCGGGCGAAGTCGCCGTGTCGACGGCGCGGCTGCGCCAGGTCTTGCTGAATCTCGCGCTCAACGCCCTTCAGGCGATGCCCGATGGGGGGCGGCTGACGCTCGGGGCCCGGCCGGACGGCGACGCGGTGGTGCTGACCGTCGCGGACACGGGCGCCGGCATTCCGGAAGAGCACCGGGACCGGATCTTCGAGCTTCACTTCACCACCCGGGAGGGGGGCTCCGGACTCGGGCTGCCGATCTGCCAGCGGGTCGTGGAGGCGGCGGGCGGAACCATCGCGTTCGACTCGCGCCCCGGCGAGGGGACCGTCTTCACGATCCGCCTGCCCTCCCTCGCCTCCGCGCGCCGGCGCGTTCAATCGCAGGAGCAGCGGGCGAGGGGGCGGTTGCAGCCGAAGCAGTAGCCGTGGCGGCGGAACCACTCCGCCATCTCGGCCTGCCAGGCATCGGCGATCCCGGCCCGCTCGACATCGGTCATGTCGGCCTCGTCGAGCCAGGCCCGCATCGTCTCGAGGCTGCGGTGATAGGCCGTCAGCAGGTCGAAGATCGTCAGCGGGGCATCGTTCCCGCCCGGAGCGTCGGCATCGGACATCAGCCACTCCCGCTCGGGCGCGGCCGGCGGCCTGACTGGCGGAAGGGGTGGGATTCGAACCCACGGTACGGGGAAACCCGTACAGCGGTTTTCGAGACCGCCGCCTTAAACCACTCGGCCACCCTTCCGGCCTGCCGCTCCGCGGCCGTGCCGCAGCGGCGCCGCGCCGGGGAACGATAGCTCAGTCCCGGCCCGGTGTCACGATCGGGCGCCGGGTCCGCTCAGGAGGCTTCCCGGCCGGCGGCGGCTTCGGCCTCCCCCTCCTCCACCGTCCACTCCCTGTAGTCCCTCGGGCGGACCGTCGCCAGGGGAAGGCACGATCCCGCGAGCCACGCCGCCAGCGGGACCCCGGCCGCGAGGCCGGCGAGCCAGAGCAGCCGCGCCGGGCCCGCCGGGACGCGGAACGCGGCGTACGCGGCCGCGGCGAGGGCGAGGACCAGGGCGCCCAGCCAAGCGGCGCGCCACGTCCAGGGAAGGCGCAGCAGGGCGCGGCACCAGCGGCAACAGACGCCCTCGCGGGGCAGGACCAGCGCCGCGGGCCGCACGGGAAAGAGGCGTCCGCCGCACTCGGGGCAGGTGGCCATGGCGTACCGTCCTGTCGGCGCGCTGCCCGACCCCCGACGCCCTTCCGGCACCGAGATGGTACGCCGGGCGGTGCGGTTCGCCAGCCGTTCCGCCGTCCGCGTTTCCGGAGGGCCCGCGCGGAGGCGGCGCCTTACGAAGCGGCGCTGCGCGGGGGCTGACCCGCCGGTTCGACCAACCTGAGAACCAGCGAGGCGTTGGTCCCGCCGAATCCGAAGCTGTTGGACATCGCCACCGTCACGGCGATGTCGTTGTCCGGTTCGCGCACGAAGCGAAGGTGCGCGCACGAGGGATCGATCTCGTCGAGGTTCCGCGACGGCGCGAGGAAGCCGCCGCGCATCATCAGGACGGTGTAGATGACCTCGAGCGCTCCCGCCGCCCCGATCGCATGGCCGGTGATCGACTTCGTCGAGGAGAGCCACGGTTGCCGCCGCCCGAAGACCTCGCCCATCGCGGCGGCCTCCGACGGATCGCCGTGCGGCGTCGAAGTGCCGTGTGCGTTGACGTAGCCCACCTCCTCCGGGGCGATGCCGGCGTCGGCCAGCGCCTCGCGCATCACGTTCACCGCTCCCCTCGTGTCGGGGAGGACCATGTCATGCCCGTCCGAATTGGCGCCGTACCCGGCAACCTCGGCGAGAATCGGCGCGCCGCGCCGGCGTGCCGCCTCGAGCTCCTCCAGCACGACGACACCGGCGCCCCCGCTGATCACGAACCCGTCCCGGCGCACGTCGAACGGGCGGGAGGCCTGCTCCGGGCGATCGTTGTAGCCGCGGGAGAGGGCGCGCATGGCGTCGAACGCGCCGACCCGCGTCCAGTCGAGCTCCTCGGCCGCGCCGGCGAGGATCCGGTCGTAGCGTCCCCAGCGGATCATGAGCGCACCGAGCCCGATCGCGTGGGCGCCCGTCGAGCAGGCGGAGGACACCGACCAGCTCTCTCCGGTCGTCCCCAGCGCCACGCTGACGTTGGCCGCCGCGGTCGATCCCATCACTCGCGGCACCGTGTAGGGCGTGACCCGCCGTGTGGTTCCCGTCCGCTCGAGGTCGCGGCACGACAGGAAGTTCTGCAGGGTCGAGGCCGACCCCGAGCCGATGAGCACCGCCAGCCGCTGCCCGCGCAGTCCGAGGGGGTCGAGGCCGGCTCCGCGGAGTGCCTCGTGGGCGGCGAAGAGGGCCATGCGCGCCACGCTGGTCGAGTTCTTCTCGACCCGCCGGGTCAGGAGGGGGCAGTCGGGCTCGGCCTCCGGGACACCGGCGACCTGCGACTCGATGCCCATCTCGCCCCATTCCGGAACGCGGCGGATTCCCGAGCGACCCTCGCGAAGGGCCGATTCGATCGCGGCCAGGCCGGTTCCGATCGAGGAAACCGCTCCCATCCCCGTGATCACGACACGTCGGCGCGGCATCGTCCGTTCCAGGTCTCCCCGCCGCCCGGGCGGCCCGCCATCATAACCCGGCCGATCGGGCGCGCGGGACACGCTTCGGCCGGGAAGGTACACTATGCATAGGCCGGCGGTGCCGGCTCGAAACGGTGGGAGACCAGACCGGATGAGCACGAACCGAACCACCGAAGGCGGGGCCGGAGCGCACCGGGGGCTGCCGCAGGCGGGCGCGCCCCTGATCTCGCTGACCCCGCGGGCGTTGGAGAAGATCAGGAGCTTCCGGAGCGGCCGGACCGAGTTCGCGGGGAAGGCCTTCCGGGTCGGCGTGGACGGCGGCGGGTGCGCCGGGTTCAAGTACACGTTCGCGTTCGACGAGGTTCGGGAGGACGACGAGCGGGTGGAGATCGAGGAAGTGCTCGTCGTGTGCGATCCGGTCTCTCTGCCGTACCTCCGCGGAGCCACCGTCGACTACGTGGAGGATCTGTTGGGCGCCGGCTTCGTGGTCGACAACCCCAACGTGACCAGATCCTGCGGGTGCGGCGTCTCCTTCGGGGTGTGAAAAGCCGTCACTCCGACTTCCAGCTTCTCACCTGCACCTCCAGCTCGCGGGGAAGGAAGATGCCGTAGCCGCGCGCTCCGCCGAGCAGCCGGGGGTCGTGCGAGAAAACGGTCGTCGCCGAGCCGAACAGCGATTCGACGCGTGCGATGACGGCGCCGTAGTACTCGTGCAGCCCCGACGGACCCGCCAGCGCCACTCCGACGATCGCGTGGTTCGAGTAGAGCACCGCCTGAAGCGAATCGAACTGGGGTGGATCGGGTGCGACCTCGGCCCAGGTGTGCGAGGTGGAAGCGTCGGTCCATAGCGGGCTGCCCCGCCAGATCGCGCCGTCGCCGTCCGTGTCGAGCGGCGGGGCGGAGTTCGGATCCGCTGCGGTGTAGTCGAGCCGGTCGTTGATGTTCAGGGGGAACGCGAAGCTCGAGGGCCCTCCCGAGGGAAGCCCGTACGCGTCGACGCTCCCGCGGGTGATCCGGTCGTCGAAACGTCCGTCCCCGTCCAGATCCTCGCCCGAGCCAGGGACGACGTCCCCGGGCGCGTAGCCGGCGGGTCTGAGGCCCGACCCGCATTGGTTCGCTCCGTCCGCGCCGTAGGTCCGCACGTCCCAGACGCCGTTCCCCTCGTCCGCGTCCAGGGTGTTGGGGAGCCGATCCGCTCCGAGATCCTCCCTCGACTCGTTGTCGGGGTTGGCGAGCCAGGCGTCGACTTCGTCCCAGTGGAGGCCCCCCGTGAACCTGCCGATGACGATGTTCTCGCGCGCGAACAGGCCCAGCATGTCGGCGTCCCGGACGCGGTAAGCGCCCGCGGGGGGAGACGTCGAGGTGAGAGCGAGCCACGCCTCGATGTCCTCCTCGGCCATCGACGGGAACAGGGTGGACGGACCGTTGGGGTACCCGGTGCCCGGCGGCGGGCCGCTCCCGGGAAGGTGGGGCAGCGGCGGGGCGTCGTAGGCGAGCTCGTCGGGGATGTAGATGTTCCCGGCGCTGTAGATGCTCCCCTGACCCGACACGCGGCCGAGGATGATGACCGCCCCCGTCATCGGCCGGAGGCCCGAGGCGTCGTACTCGTCGGCCGTGTTCCACACGCCGTCCGGCCCCGGGCTCCCGATGACGACGGGCCCGTCGATGATGATCGGCTGGATCCGGCCGTCGAGGATCATGAACGGTGACTCGTCGTCGTCGGTGCCCGGCAAGCCGTCCCGCCCGTACAGGTCGTCCGCGGTGTTCCAGACCCCGTCGGGACCGACGTTGCACCCGATGCAGGCGCGGTAGGTCCGGTAGCGGCCGAGGCCCTTGTCCCACACCTGGAGCGTCGAACCCCCGGTGTCGTCCGAGGTTCCCCAGATCCCGTCGGGGCCGGCGGAGCCGCCGTTCCATTCGCGTGCCGCGCGAACGTAGAGGGAGAGGTCGGAGAGGTTCGGCATGCGCACGCGATCCTCGTGCTCGTGGCGGTTCGCCGCGACGGCGTAGTCGCCCTCGCAGCTCTGGGCGCCGGTGATGGCCCCCGCGGCGATGATGCCCCCGTCGTGGATCCGGCCGACGAGGTCGGTCCCCGTCACGCGCTCGTACAGCGGCGTGCCACGGCCGCGGACGCAGGATCCGGCGAGCCGCACGTCGCCGTTGGCGCGCAGGTTGCCGTGGATGTAGAGAGAACCGCAGGGCCAGCCGTCCATCCAGGCGTGGTTGTCCATCAGGTAGGCGTTGTCGAAGACCCGGGAAGGTCTCAATCCGACCCGGATCACGCCGGAGAGGGTGCTTTTCTGCCCGTCCAGCTCGGCCGTCGAGCGGATCTGGATGTCGACGAACTCCAGCCTTCTCGCCTCCTCGACCGTCTCGGGGAAGGTGAGGATGTCGATCGTGAAACTCCCTCGGCCGTGCGGGACGCGCACGTAGTCCCTTCCCACGTCGTCCTCGGTCCCGGCCACCCCGTCGGGGCCGCGGGACCGGCCGTGGGTCCCGTGGAGCATGACGAGATTGTCGAAGATCCGCCCCAGGGCGGGACTGCCGGCGAGCGAGCAGGTGATGTCGCCGGCCATCCGCTGCAGCCCCGCCTCGGCGATGAAGCGCCTTTCGGCGTCGTCCCGCTCCGCGTCCGTGCTGCTCAGCGAGAGCGTGGCGGATGCGAGCAGGCCCAGGCCGACGAGGGTCAGCCCGGCAACGACCATCATCACCACCACGAGGCTCGCGCCGGACTCGCGATTCCGAACCGTCATGCGGCGTGTCCCTTTCATGGCGTCTCGATCGACAGCTCGAAGTCGCGGCAGGGGTCGACGAGGATCTGGTCGAGGGCGTCGTCCGGCGACTCGACCGAGGCGGGGCGGTCGGGGACCACACCCCACTCGCCGTCCAGCGGACTCCCCTGCGCGTAGGCCGCGGTGACCACGTAGTGGTGGCGGGTGCCGCTCGGGTCGCCCGCGGTGGCCCCGTCCTCCCAGATGATCTCGGGTCGAACCGCGAGGCCCCGGAGCTGACCGGTGTCCACCGCCACGCTCGTCCAGGCGCCGGCGGCGTCGCGGCGGTGAACATACCCGGCCTGGTCGGCGACCCAGGCGAGCCTGCCGTCCAGCATCTCGGCATCCCAGGCCCCAGCCGCGAGCGCGACCGGCTCCGGGTTCCATCCGAGCCCGTCGGCGGTGGCGAAGACGGTCATCGCCGGACCGTCGCCGGCCGCGACCGCCGCCCCGCCCGGCGCGCAGGCCAGCGCCTTCACCGCCCCCGCCTGGGGCAGGTCGACCGGCGTCCAGCTCGCCCCGGAGTCGGCCGACTTCCACAACCGGTTCGTGGCCCCGGCCCAGATGGTGACCTCGCCGCCGCTCTCCCGCGCGGCGCAGACGGAGAACAGATTCTCCGTGGTGAAGTTCACGGGAGCGAACGTCATGCCTCCGTCGAGGGAGCGCAGCAGGGTGCCCGCCTGGCCCGCGACGACGACCACGTCGCCGGCCGCGGCCACGGCAACGAGCCGGGCGGAAGTGCCCGAGGCGACCGCGGTCCACGTTCGGCCTCCGTCCTCGCTCCGGAGCAGGCTCCCTCCGTCCCCGGCGGCGAGCGCGCGGCTTCCGCTCACGAAGGCGACGTCCTGGAGGTTGGCCGCCGTTCCCGACGTCACCGGGCTCCAGTTCGCTCCGCCGTCGGCCGTGCGGAGGATCTCGCCCCCGTGACCGACGACGAGTCCGACGTCGGCGTCCGCGAAGGCGCCGTCGTGCAGCATGGATGGCGACGGCGAGGCGTCGTGCCGCCAGTTCGTTCCGCCGTCGAGGCTCCGGTGGAGGGGCTGCGCGCCATTGTGCGAGAACGCCCAGACCGTGCCGGTCCACCGGACGGACGCCGCGAGGTCGTTTTCCGTGTAGCCCGCACTGTCGCCGACGAGCGAATCGGCGACACCGTCACCGTCGGTGTCGTGCGAGCGGTAGATCCGGTAGTCGACCAGGTAGGGATCGTATCCAGCGCTGTCGTTGTCGGGGTTGGGTGAGAAGACCAGCTCCACCGGACGGTCGCCCGGGCCACGGTCGGCGATGCGGGCGCGCACCCCTCGGGGCGGCGCCGGCCCCCGATACGGTCGCCCGCAAAGTCGCGGGCCGTAAGGCGAGAGGCGGCCGGCGTCGTCTTCCGACCGGATCCAGTAGTAGTAGAGTTCGCCGAAGGCCGGCGGGGACGTCGAATTCGACGCGTCGTCGACATAGGCGTACTCGGCGGCCCCGGTCGCCGGCACCGCCGTCTTGCTGACCGGAGCCACGCAGCGGTAGTCGCTCGTTCGAGAGCGGTAGACGTGGTAACCGGAGACGGGTCCGCCGTACCCGGTCGTGTTCGCCGGATCGTCCGGCGAGCGGGAGAACCTGACCTCGAGCGACGTGCCGTCGTTGCCGGGCGGATCCACCAGGCGCGCCTCCGGCGGAAACGCCGGCCCCGGCTCCGGGGGATAGGGGCCTGCGACCGGCTCTTCCCGAGAAAGCGAAGGGGTGCAGTCCATCGCCCGGACGCGGTACCAGTACTGCCGCGGGGGCCAGCCGCGGAGGTCCATCCACTCGTCGGTCCACTGCGTCGTCCCGGCGGCGGTTTCCGAGAGAGCCGACTGGCCGAACCGTCCCGGGTGCTCGGTGCGGTAGACGAGGTAACGCTCGACATCCCCCTCGCCGCCGCCGTCGTCGGGAGACGCCGTCCACTCGAGCCTCACTCGTCCGTCGGCGAGGGGGTCCGGGCAGGCGTTGGCGAGATGGAGCCCGGAGGGCGGCTGCGGCAGTCCTCCGCAGGCGCCGCCGGGCAGGTCGAGGTTCCGCGGCCGGATCACGCTGGCGATGGTGGAGCTGCGGAACCGGAAGGGCGACCCGGAGGTCGAGCGAACGGGGTCTTGCCAATCGGGATCGGGGTAGGGCGTTTCCGCGGTGATCGTGACCTGGATCTCGCGGATCAGCTCGTCGATCCGGCGCGAGAGCACGCCGTCGCCGTTCCGGTCTTCTCCGGGATCGAGCACCCCGTCGTCGTCCGCGTCCTCGTCCGTCACCGGACCCAGCGCCGCCAGCTCGCCGGGCTCGAGAAGGCCGTTCCCGGCGATCCCTCCGCCGGAGCCGTCGTCGCCCCAGAGGTCGAGCGCGGGATCGGGGTCGAAGCGGCCCCAGTAGAGAAAGAGCGGAGTAGGCCGGGCCCCGCTCGGGTAGGCCACCGGCCCCCGCACGAGAGCCACGGTTCCGACCGGGTTCTCGTTCGTCGTCCCGTGCGCCCCGTAGACCTCCCGGCGCAGGAGAAACAGTCCGTCGTTCCGGCCGATGAGCTCCTCGGCCTCGTCGCCCCGGTCGCGGCCGTCCACCGACCCGTCGCCGTCCGAGTCGAGCGTGTAGCGGATCGTCTCCGCGCCGGTATGGAACGAGGCTGGCGTCCCCGCGCAAGGAACGTCGGCGCCCGGTAGCGAGCCGTCGACGGCCCCGACCTCCGGGTCGATGTCGGCGTTGAAAGCGAGGTCGTAGGGTGCCGCGCAGACGATCCGGGCCTGCCCCACCAGATCGTCGGCGGTCCCGGCGACGCCGTCCGGACCGGCGTCGGCGATCGTTCGCGAGTCGACGCCGAACCCCGCCATGCGAAGGTCCCGGGCGATCCGCTCCAACGCGTGCCGCGCCTCCCGGTCCGCCTCGAGGCGGGCATCGTCCCTCGTGTAGATCTTGTGGTCGATGGCGAGCATCGACAGGGCCGCGAGGAACAGCATCGCGGTCAACGCCATGGCGACCGTGATCTCGGAGAGGGAGAAGCCGCGCTCGCCGTTTCCCGCGGTCCGTTCGCCGGGTCCTCGCGCGGCGGCCCGGAAAACGGCCTCCTCAGCCGGCGGGGATGGCGAACGTCTTCTGGGTCGACACCGTGACATGGTGGACCTTCCCATGGCTGTCCCTCCACTTCACCCGCACGAGCACGAACTTGACGAAGTCGGTCGCCGGGACGCCGGAGCCCGGCGGGGCCAGGTCGACGACGACGTTGTCCGGCGCGGCCAGGTTCGGTCCGTCGAGGGACACGTTCCGGATCGGCCGCTCGTAGTCGGCGGAGTCGACGATGTGAACCTCGCGCCGGAACCGCGCGTACTGGTCGCGCATCGTCCAGCGCTCGAGGCGTCCCTGCGGGGTGTCCGGGTAGTCCGAAGCGGAGGTCGGCACGGCGGCGGCCCGGATGCCGGGGCGGCCCGCGCAATCGCGGTACGTGAAGAGCGTCCCGTTCCTGAGGTCGATCTCGCCGAATCCCTCGTCGGGGAAGTTCGCCGCGGTCACCTCGTCGATGTCGGTGCAGGGTGCGGAGGGATCGAAGACGCCGTCCCCGTCGCCGTCCTCGTACCGCGCCCGCTCGATCTGCTCGATCCGCTGTTCGGCGAGGAACCGAGCCGTCGCCAGATCGCGAGCCAGCTCGGAGGTGCGCAGCGAGCTGACCATCATCACGTTCAGGCCGAGCAGCGCCAGCCCGAAGATCCCCAGGGCGACGACGGTCTCGGCGAGCGTCAGCCCCGCCTCGGCGCCGCCGCGCGGCGGTGCGGGGCGAGGCGTCATGGCTCGAGCCTCCAAGGCCCTGGCCCCGGGGCGGTCGGGTCGTAGCGCCAACGGCGGATGCGCGCCGTGGCGCCACTCACCGTGATGGCCCGCATGTGAGTCGGATCGCCGCGGCCGATGTCTTCTTCCGGGATCAGGTACATCACACCGCTGTCGGCCTTTCCCGCGGGATCGAAGACGAGCCGGGGCGGGGTTCCGGGAAAGCTGATCGCCCGGGTGATCGGCTGCCCGTCGAGACCGATGGTTCCGGGGGCGAAGCCGAAGACCATCGCTCTCCCGCCGTTGGACAGCGGGTAGCGGTCGATCCGCTCTCCTCGCCCCGGCGTGTAGCTGCCGTCGCCGTCCTCGTCGTCGACGATCTTCATCGTCTCGTCGGAAGGATCGAAGACGACGACGTAGTCGTTGCGCTCGAACACGGCCCTTGAACGCGCCAGCTCGAGGCGCCCGGCGAGCTCGGCGACCGCGGCACTCGATCGCCACGAGGAGCGTTGCAACGTGGAGTACCCCAACCCGAGCAGCAGCGTGGCGATGAGGAGCGCCGCGATCAGCTCCGGAACGGAATAGCCGGCTTCCCCGTGCCTTTCGGTCGTCACCGTTCCGTTCATGGGGCCTCCCTCCGCGCCGCGGGTCGGGACGCCGTCCCCCCGAACGGCTCCACCCGGCGCGATCGCCGCCCACCTAGCAAGATAGGTGCCCGCATGTCCGGGCGGTACGGGACGGGTCCGAAAAGGGAGGAGCGCCCCGGCCGGGTCGCGGCGGGGACGCCGTCGGGAGGGGGATTACGCTTTCGTGAGCCTTGCGCCCGAGACCGTTCCCTTCGGATGGTGCCGGAGGTGGGACTCGAACCCACAAGGGCGCGAGCGCCCGGCGGATTTTGAATCCGCTGCGTCTGCCAGTTCCGCCACTCCGGCGCCGGATGGACATGGTAGCCCGGATCGGCGCCACGGGTTGCCTTTCGGCCGGAGATCCTTTAGAATCAATACGATCTGCTTTGGCGGCGGATGGGGTCGCCGGTCGTCGCGACCGGCGCGCCGTCACGGGCGTGGTCGTTGGGTGCGGGTCGGGCCCGGCATGAGGAGCAGGCATTGAAGTTCAAGGTCGGAGACAAAGTCGTCTATCCCAATCACGGCGTCGGCATCGTCAAGGAAATCCGCTCCCTGGACTACGGCGGTGAGAAAAACACCTTCATCAGCCTCCAGATCTTGTCGTCCGACAGCATCGTCATGGTGCCCGTGGCCAACAGCAAGGCCGTCGGGCTCCGCAAGCTGGTTTCGCGCGCGAAGGTGAAGAAGGTTCTCGAGCGGCTTCGGACCAGCGAGATCGACGTCCCGCAGGACTGGAAGGGCCGCTACCAGGAGAACCAGGAGAAGATGCGGTCGGGGGACATCGAGCAGGTGGCCGACGTCCTCAAGAACCTGACCTATCTCAACAGCATCAAGACGCTCTCGTACCGGGAACGGAAGATGCTCGACCGCGCGCGGGCGCTCGTCATCAGCGAACTGGCCGAGGCCAGCCGGCAGGAGCCCCAGAAGATCGAGATGAAGGTCGACGAGGCGATGATGGCCGGCATCGCCAACGGCCGCCCGAGCTGATCCTTCCCGTCCCTTCCAGCGCCGGCCGGACGGCGCCTGCGAGACGATGACGCCGCTGGCCCTCCTCGCCGCGCTCCCGCTGTTGCGGGAGGCGTTCTGCGGTCGTGTGGTCCGCCGGGTCCTTCCGGTGGAGGGCACCGGCCTCTACGTCCAGTTCGAGGGAACCCCGGAGGGGCTGCGCATCGACACCCTCCCCCCGGGTGGGGCGATCCTCGCCACGCCCGAGCGGCCGGCCCGCATCCGCGGCGGCCGTGGGGTTTGGCCCGATGCGGTCGCCGCCGCCGACCGCGAGCTCCAGGGCCGGCGTCTACTCGGCCTCGAGGCCGCCTCGGGAGCGCGACTCGTCGCCGCGGTGTTCGAGGGGGGCGGGCGATGGCTCCTGGTCCGCCCCGGACCGGGGGCCGCCGCGGTGGGGTGGGTCGATCCCCGGGGCGCCGGGCACTGGTTCGGGGGCTCGAGCCGGTGCTGCGCC
>RFHH01000197.1 GCA_003696075.1 Acidobacteriota bacterium | reverse complement strand
GGGGGGTGGTGACCGGTGCCGGGGAAGGCGCAGGCGAGCCGGAGCGCGGGAGCGCCGATCGGGATCCTCCTCGCCGCGACCGGCGCCGCGCTGGCGCTCGCCGGCCTGGCCCGCGCCCTCCGGGAGTGGATCTTCGCCCCCCGCGACGGATGGGTCCCCGCCTCCGGAGCGTGGCCCTGGCTGGCGGCGGCCGGAGGGACGGTGCTCGCGGCGGCGGGCATCGCCCTCTACCTGCGCGGGCTGGCGCGCGGCCGGTCGACCCCCGCCACCTTCCTCTCTCCGGAGGAGGAGCGGGAGGTCATGGAGGCGATCGCCGCCGCGGAGCGGAGGACTTCCGGGGAGATCCGCGTGCACCTCGCCGCCGGGGGCGAGGGAGAGATCATGGAGCGCGCGGCACGGACCTTCGAGCAGCTGGGCATGACCGCCACCCGCGAGCGCAACGGGGTGCTGTTCTACGTCGACGTTCCGGCCCGGAGGATCGCGATCCTCGGCGACGCCGGCATCCACGAGCGGGTGCCCGAGGGATTCTGGGACGAAGTCCTCTCCCGGGTGCGCGAGCGCTTCGCCGAGGGGCGGTTCGGAAAGGGGCTGGCCGAGGGGATCGCGCTGGCCGGGGAGGCTCTGGCGGAGCATTTCCCGCACCGGCCCGACGACGTCAACGAGCTCCCGGACCAGATCTCCCGCGAGTCCTGACAGGTTCCGGGGATCCGAAGCTTCCCGTCAGTCGTCGAGCTTCAGCACGGCGAGGAAGGCCTCCTGGGGGACGTTGACCCGCCCGACCTGCTTCATCCGCTTCTTGCCCTCCTTCTGCTTTTCGAGAAGCTTCCGCTTTCGGGTCACGTCGCCGCCGTAGCACTTGGCGAGAACGTTTTTCCGGAGGGCCTTGACGTTCGTGCGGGCGATCACCCGGCTGCCGATCGCGGCCTGGATCGCGACGTCGAACTGCTGCCGCGGGATGAGCTCCTTGAGCTTGACCGCCAGTGCCTGTCCGCGCCGGTAGGCCTGGTCGCGGTGGACGATCACGGAGAGCGCATCGACCGGCTGCCCGTTGACGAGCAGGTCGAGCTTCACCAGATCGGAGCGCCGCCAGCCGATCAGTTCGTAGTCGTAGCTGGCGAAACCGCGCGACGCCGACTTCAACCGGTCGTAGAAGTCGGTCACCACCTCGGCCAGGGGCAGCTCGTACTCGAGAAGAACGCGCCCGGGTCCGACGTACCGCAGGCCCGCCTGGACACCGCGCCGCTCCTCCATCAGCTTGATCAGCGGCCCGACATACTCCTGGGGCGTCAGAACGGTCGCCTTGATGTACGGCTCTTCGATCCACTCGACGTCCTGGGGGCGAGGCAGCTTCGCCGCCGAGTGGATCTCCACGTACTCCCCCTTCGAGAGCATGACGCGATAGGGCACGCTCGGAGCCGTGGTCACGAGGTCGAGGTCGAACTCGCGCTCGAGCCGCGACTGGATGATCTCCATGTGGAGCAGCCCGAGGAACCCGCAGCGGAAGCCGAATCCAAGGGCGTCCGAGACCTCCGGCTCGAATTCGAACGAGGCGTCGTTCAGGCGGAGCTTGTCCAGCGCGTCCCGGAGGTCGCCGTAGGCGGAGGCGTCCGCCGGATAGAGGCCGGCGAAGACCATCGGCTTGACCTCCCGGAATCCGGGGAACGGCTCGGGGGTCGGCCGGTGCGCTTCGGTGAGCGTGTCCCCGATCCTGATCTCGTGCACGTCCTTGATGCCCGCGATCACCCATCCGACCTCGCCGACGCCGAGAGAGTCCGTGCGGCACTGCTTCGGGGTGAACAGGCCGACCTCTTCGACCGTGTACTCGGCGCCCGTGGCCATCAGCCGGATCTTCGTCCCTTTCGCGATCACTCCGTCGATCACCCGCACGAGCATGTAGGCGCCGCGGTAGCTGTCGTACCAGGAGTCGAAGACCATCGCCTTGAGCGGGCCCTCCTCGCGTCCCCTCGGAGGAGGAATCCGGTTCACCACCGCTTCGAGGATCTCCTCGATGCCGATCCCTTCCTTCGCCGACGCCAGGATCGCTTCCTCGCCCGGCAGCCCGATGACCTCCTCGATCTGCTGCTTGACCCGTTCCGGATCGGCTGAGGGAAGGTCGATCTTGTTGATCACCGGCACGATCGCCAGGTCGTGCTCGACGGCCAGGTAGGCGTTCGCGAGCGTCTGGGCCTCCACCCCCTGGGCGGCGTCGACGACGAGCAGGGCGCCCTCGCACGCGGCGAGCGACCGCGAGACCTCGTAGGCGAAATCGACGTGGCCCGGCGTGTCGATGAGATTGAGGCGGTAGGTTTCCCCCCGCTTGTCCGTGTAGGGGAGCGCCACGGCGTGCGACTTGATGGTGATGCCGCGTTCCCGCTCGAGTTCCATCGAATCGAGCGTCTGCTCGACCAGCTCCCGCTCCTCGACCGCCCCGGTTTTCTCGAGGATCCGGTCGGACAGCGTCGTCTTCCCATGGTCGATGTGGGCGATGATCGAGAAGTTCCGGATGCGGTCGGCGTTCATCGGCTCGGGCGGTTCGACATCGCGTCGGACACGACGAAGGGCGGCCGGCTGGCCGCCCGCGCCCGCGATTATAGACTTGCGCCCCGCCTCCGCCCCTCCCGGCGGCAGACCGGGGCGCGGGGCGGGGGAGCGCCCCCATGCCGGAGCTGCCGGAGGTCGAAACGGTCGTGCGCCAGCTCGCGCCGCTGGCGACCGGCCGCCGGATCGAGGAGGTTCGCATCCTCGACCCGCTGCTGCGGGCGGGGCGGCCGCCGGCCTACCGGGGGCGCACGGTGGCGAGGCTGTGCCGGCGGGGGAAGTGGATCCTCTTCGAGCTTTCCGGGGCCGAGCCGCTGTACCTCGCCTGCCACCTCCGGATGACGGGACGCCTGCTCTGGCGCGGACCCGACGACCCGCTCCCTTCGCACCTGCGCGCGCGAATCCGCCTGGAGAACGGCGAAGTCGCCTTCGTCGATCCGAGGCGGCTCGGGCGGCTCGCCTGGACGCGGGATCCCGCGAGGCTCGGACCGGCAGGGGTCGATCCGATGGAGCCTAGCTTCACCGTCCGGCGGCTCGCCCGGCTCCTCGCCGGCAGCGCGCAGGCGATCAAGCCGTGGCTCCTCCGGCAGGATCGCCTGTGCGGCATCGGGAACATCTACGCCAGCGAGATCCTCCACGCCGCGCGGCTCGACCCGCGCCGCGCCGCGGGCACGCTCGATGCCGGGGAGGTCCGGAGACTGCACCGCGCGACCCGGCGCGTGCTCGCTTCCGCCATCCGGATGTGCGGGACGACCTTCTCCGACTTCCAGGATGCCCGTGGCGCCTCCGGCCGTTTCCAGGAGCTGCTCGCCGTGTATGGCCGCGACGGCCGCCCGTGCCGCCGGTGCGGGCATCCCGTGCGCCGGATCGTGCAGCAGCAGCGGAGCACGTTCTTCTGCCCGGCGTGCGTCGGCGAGGGACGCCGGACCGGCGGTCCGGAAAAGGAGAAAGCCGGCCGCGATCACGGCCGGCTCCGAAAACCGTCGTTGTCGAGAAGCTGCTCGCCCCGAGAGTAAGCAAGAGCCGTGCCGATTTCCTGCCGCGCAGAGATGTTCGCATTTGCCCGATCCGTTTCTCAGCGACCGGGGCCCGGCGCCGGAATTCGCGATTTGAGAAAGGCCGGGATCTCAGAGTGCGAAGCGCGGCCGTGCCATCATGGCCGGCCCTGCCCGCGGGAGGCGGCATGGATGTCGTGACGGGAGCGGCGGGTCACGTCGGCGCGAACCTCGTGCGGGCGCTCCTCGCGCGAAACCGCCCCGTCCGCGCGTGCGTCCACCGGGACGAGCGGGCCCTCGCGGGGCTTCCCGTCGAGCGGGCGCCGCTCGATCTGCTCGATCGCGACTCGGTCCGGCGCGCCGTCTCCGGCGCCGACATCGTGTTCCACGCGGCCGCCCGGATTTTCCTCGACGAGCCCGGCCAGGACGAAGGAATCCGCGTCAACGTCGAAGGCACGCGGAACGTGATCGAGGCCTGCCGCGAGGCCGGCGTGCGGCGTCTCGTCCACGTCAGCTCCGTCCATGCCCTCGAGCAGCGGCCGCACGACTCGCCGCTCGACGCCGACCGGGCCCTCGCGGAGGAGACCGGCCCGCTGCCGTACGACCGGTCGAAGGCACGGGCAGAACGGCTGGTGCTCGAGGCGGTCGCGAGGGGTTTGGACGCGGTGATCGTCGCTCCCGGCGCGGTGATCGGTCCGTTCGACTTCAAGCCGTCCCGGATGGGGCGCCTGCTGCTCGCCCTCGCACGGGGCCGCGTACCGGCACTCGCCCGGGGCGGGTACACGTGGGTCGACGCGAGGGACGTGGCCGAGGCCCTGATCGCGGCTGCCGAGCGGGGAACGAGAGGCCGCCGGTACCTCGTGTCGGGACCGTACGCGACGTTCGCGGAGCTGGCGAGGCTGGTCGGCGAGGCCAGCGGAACGCGCCCGCCGCGGATCGTCGTCCCGCTGTGGCTGGCGCGGCTCGGAGCGCCGTTCGCCGCGGCGATTGCGCGGTTTCGCGGCGAAACGCCGCTCTACTCGCCCGCGTCGGTCGCCGCGGTGGCCCATGGAAACCCGGCGGTGGACATCCGCCCCGCCGCCCGTGATCTCGGATTCCGGCCCCGGCCGTTGGAGTCGACCGTGGCCGACACCATCGCCTGGTTCCGGCAGGCGGGATTACTGGAGGCGCCTCCACGCCGATGACCGAGACCGCCGTCTACCGCTGGTTGCTCGCCGGATGGCTCGCGCTCGCGCCGGCCGTCTTCGTTCTGCTGCTCCGCGTGACCGCACCGTACGGGCGTCACGGCCGCCGCGGCTGGGGTCCGGCCGTTCCGGCCGCGGCGGGCTGGGTCTTGATGGAATTGCCGGCGCCGCTCCTCTTCGCCTTCTTCTGGTGGGCCGGCGGCGCGCCGCTCCGGATGCCGCAGCTCCTGTTCCTGGCGCTGTGGGAGCTGCACTACCTGCACCGGGCGCTCGTCTACCCGCTCCTGCGGATCGGCCGCGGCCGGCCGATGCCGCTCTCGATCCCGCTGCTCGCGATCGTCTTCAACGTCGTCAACGCCTACCTCAACGGCCGGTACCTGTTCGGGATCGGGCCCGCGTACCCGGCCGGCTGGCTCCGCGATCCGCGCTGCCTCGCCGGAGCGGCGCTGTTTTTCGCCGGTTGGGCGGTCAACCTGCACTCCGACGCGATCCTGAGGCGCCTGCGCCGTCCGGGCGAAACCGGCTACCGCATTCCGCGCGGTGGTCTGTTCCGCTTCGTCTCCTGTCCGAACTATCTCGGCGAGATCGTCGAGTGGATCGGCTGGGCGCTGATGACCTGGTCGCCGCCAGGCCTCGCCTTCGCACTGTGGACGATCGCGAACCTCGCCCCGCGGGCCCTCGCCCACCACCGCTGGTACCGCGCCACGTTTCCCGACTACCCGCGGGAGCGCCGCGCGCTCGTGCCCTTCGTTCTGTGACGCGCGGCCGCCCCTGCGGCAGGCGCGGCGCGGTCGCGGATCGTTCCGGAATCCTGCGGCGCGCGGCGAAGATTCTCATGCGCGCGCGTTCCCGCCC